>NZ_JAQMUE010000075.1 GCF_028330985.1 Roseofilum reptotaenium CS-1145
CTGACTTTTCCCCATTTTTCGCGACATCTATCAGTTCTTGACGTTGCTCTGTACTCAATTTAATGCGATACTTAAGCTTGGGGTTACTCATAGGTACCTCCGATAACTCTTACCCACAATTTTAAGCTTGCCAGTCCACTAGTCGCTATTTATAGACGATTCAAGGAAAAGGTAAAAACGGTTTTTCCTATTGCCTATTGCCTATTGCCTATTGCCTGTTGCCTAGTATCTATGTTTCAAAGGACTCGTCGCCGTTTAGCCTTATGGTACACTGCCGTGACTGCGGTGCTATTGCTGTGTTTTGCTGGGGGGATTTATGGATATGTGCGAGCGACGTTAATTGAGCGCATTGATGATACCCTGAATCATGTTGTGGAAGTAGTGGAGCGATCGCTCATTTTTGATGCTTTGTCTACCGCTAATCGTCAATCTCCCCATTTTCAGATTAATCTAGAAGCGAGTTTTCAAGACCAAGTGGAACCGGCAGAGGACGATCGCATTGATTTAGAATGGTTTAGTCCTACAGGAGAGTTATTATGGTCAACTTGGGAAACGCCCCTCAATCTTCCTCTCCATTTTAATCGTATGGGGGAAACGGTACGAATTGCGCGATCGCCCCATGGAAATCTTTGGAATTATACAGACTCGGATGTCCTCTTGCGACAAGTGACCGATCGCGTACAAGTGGATCGTGAAGTGTTAGGATACTTGCGCGTGAGCCATCCTTGGTTTGAAGTCACTAAACCCACACGCCAGTTAATGGTGGATTTGGCGGCTGTTATTAGTTTAACCATTATTGCAGTCGCGGCGATTGGGTGGTTTTTATCCGGTTTAGCGATGGAACCAGTTAGAGTCAGTTATCTCCAACTGAAGCAATTTACCTCCGATGCTTCCCATGAATTAAGAAATCCGATTGCTACGATTCAAACGAACGTTCAAGTGGCTCTTGCCGATCCCAGTTTAGATCCTCAACAACATCAACTTTTACAAGTGATAGAACGACTCACGCGCCGTATGGGACGGTTAGTTAACGATCTGTTATTTTTAGCTCGGCAAGATAGTGGTATGGTTGAACAGCACTGGCAATCTATTCCCTTAGATGCCTTGGTGATGGACGTGATTGAAGAACAGCAGTTAATTGCGCGATCACGTAATTTAACCTTAGACTTTAACCTCGACTCTCCCGATTTTCCTCCGGATCTAGACCCTTTTACCGTTGCTGGAGATTGGACTCAGTTAACCCGTTTATGCACCAATTTAATTAGTAATGCTCTGCAATATACGCCTACGGGAGGAACCATTAGCGTCTGCTTAACCCAGGGTTCTGAAGTCCAATTGCAAGTCAAAGATACAGGGATAGGCATTGCTAAAGCGGATTTACCCTATCTCTTCGATCGATTTTACCGGGTTGATCCGTCTCGGAGCCGAGATGTGCGAGATCCTGAAGGTCAAGTAGCGACAGGATCGGGGTTAGGATTAGCGATTGTAAAGGCGATCGTTGATAACCATGATGGCTGCATTAAAATAGAGTCCCAAGGCGATCGAGGAACCACTGTTACAGTAACTCTACCTGAATATCAATGCGATCGAGGATGATCTCGTATCCAGAACTTTTAATTGTACTTTAGTTATATTTCATGTCTGCTATTATTTTCTAATATTCCAATCATCGTAGGTTGGGGAGAATCAAATCTCGAAATAGCGCAAAGTACTGTATAATTTACTTACGCTAGCAAGTTCACTAAAACACATTACTAGCTATACGTTTCTAAATAAAATTCCTTCCATTGATAGCCAGTTGTGAAGTTACTGCCCATAACGACTGATTCATAATCATCGTAGTGATCTCCAAGAACATCATCCATAAAGTCAGTTAAGCCTTGATGCTCTAAAAGTAACTTCCAGAATACATTTGCAATTCTCAAACCTTGTTTATAAGGTGTCGTAGGATAAAATTCAAGTCCTGCCTGTAAGTCTTCTTCAATACAAGTGAAAGGATGAAGTGATGGAAAGCCTCTAGGATCATCTAGAATAACTGCTAAGAACGGAATATCTAGAAGATTATAACGGCAATCAATCTTAGAAGGGGATAGGTACCTGAAAGCACTGGGAATTTTAGCGCGAACCCAAATAGCATCACATGATGCATCTAATATATCTAAGTAATTCTTTGAGAACTGATAGAAGGTATGACATATTTCAGACATATTGTAGCCATTTTCATCCATGTAACTCCTAAGAGAAAAATCAAATTTGAGCGCATCTCTGTTAAAGCTAACAAATAGTTCATAATACGCTGGGATTATAACAATATTATCAGTAGATACTGATTCCCCAGCAATCCCGTATAAGACTAATTGCTCTCGTAGCATACTATAGTTTGATGAGGTAGTTTCAAGCGATTGATATTTAACTTATAATTAGACTATGTTTTGGCGGTAAGGTGACACTTTCTTTACCTGATTTTCTGACACTTTGGGCATCGGGCTGTTTGAAATTCGGATTCTATTTCTAATACTGCGAAACGTGGGATAGGACATCCTAACTCTTCTTTGCTCTGCTAGACAAGTGACCCTACTCCTTCTCCAGTGGACATGCGATATCTTATCGTTGCTTCAAAACCAGCAAAGTAATATCATCAAATATTTTTTCCTCCCTAATAAACCTCCACACATCTTCAATCACCCGTTCCCGAATCTCATGGGCAGTTTTATCTCGGTGTTCTTGCACCACTGTACACAAACGTTCTAACCCATAGTGTTCTTTCTCCCTATTTTGCGCTTCTGTAATCCCATCCGTGTATAATACCATCACATCAGAAGGATTTAACTGAATATCCTGTTGACTAATAAACTCTAAAATCTGTTCATCTAACCCAATAGGCAATCCCAAATCTATTGTATCAATCAACTCAATATCTCCGTTTAATCGAACCACAATAACTTGCTCATGTTGACCACTGAGTTTTACTCTACCCTGGTGATAATCCAAAATTGCTAGCGTTATATGTTTATCACATTTCATCCGTTGCAAATTGTCATAGAGTGTCTGATTCAATAGATCTAAAAATCGTACTGGATCGGTTTCATTCGCATTTTGCAGAGTACGAATCACGGTTTGAGTCATCAGCATTAACATCCCACTTTCTAAACCATGTCCGGTTACATCCCCAATCCCAATTTTGACTCGCTCTCCTTGCTTGAGAACGTCATAATAATCTCCACCCACTTCATTTGCGGGTTCCATATATCCTGAAATTTCTAAACCCACAATATTCTCTAATTCTTCCGCGTTTGGTAGCACCATCTTCTGAAGCTTTCTTACAACATCTAATTCCGAAGTCAAGCGCAAGTTTTCCACCTTGAGTTTGTCATTTAATATTCCAATTCTCTGATTGGCTAAAGCTAAGTCTGCGGTGCGTTCTTGAAGTTGTCGAAAAGTGTTGAGAATTCGGTCAGCCATATGATTGAAATTGTCGGCTAAATGACCAATTTCATCTTTTCCCACGATCGGGGCACGAGCACTTAAATCTCCTTGAGAAAAGGATTGAGTGGTTTTTTGTAGACGTTTAATGGGGCGAGTAATAGTGATTCCTAATAAAATAGCTAAAATAATATCAAATCCTAACGCTAAAGAGGCAACGATTCCTTGCAAAAGAAGACTTCCTCTTGTTAACTCTTCTAAGGCAGTTTCTGGAGTCCCTCTCACCAAAACACCAATGGGTTCACCTTGGTAATTATAAATTGCTTTAGCAGCAAACGTATAGTGTTTTTCTTCGAGCTTCATTCGTTGGGTGACTAGGCTATTTTCCGGGAGAGTAATTGCTTCTTGTAAAAAAGTTAGATCGGGTATTGAGAGATCTAAAATATAGGAGCCATGAACGGCTGCATAGGCAGATTGATTTGCTTTTATATCAATGGGTTTAACTGAGGTGATTAAGTTAAAGTTTTGCCTGTTTTCATCATAAAGGTAGATCCCACTATATCCGCCATCGAGAGCTTCTAGAGTAGATTGGACAATTTCTCTTTTTTTATTCACTATATCTCCCGAAACTAGAACAGCAATGGGTTGATCGGTTTGGGGATCTTTAACTGGAGTAATAGTATACCGAATCAGGATTTGTTCTCCAGGCGTTAAGAAGGAAAGATGTTCGGGAGATTCAGCTTCTAAATCTTGCCAATGGATTATTTCACTGGTTTTTATTTGTTCGCCGGTTTTCAGAGCGATCTGAACGAGATTTTTTGGATTAAATACTTCTCCGGCTCGGTTCTGATTACCATTGATAATGATTTTTAGATTCTTTCCAACCAAGGTTGCATATTCAATTTGGCGTGCTTTGATTTCATTTTCTAATATTGTTTGAACTTGCCCTTTAAAGTCCGGAGGAATGAGTTGACCGTAACGGTGATATTGGGCTACTTGAATAATCGCTAAGTTGTCAGCTTGTCCTCGAAATCCAAATCCCATTTGATCGATCTTGATATTATATTCTATCTGAGTAACTGCTAATTCGGATTTGGCTTGATGTTCTAATTGATTCCGTCCGGATTTAAAAATCAAGTATGCACCGACACCCACGAGTCCGACAATGGAAATAATTTCTGAGGTAAAAAGGCCAATGAGCTGTTTTTGACGAATGGGTAGATCTTTAAACCACTGAATTGCCCCAGGTTTAGTAATCAGAGATTGGTTAGAAGATAGCTCGGAAGATGGTTTGGTTAATGGACTGTTAGATACTCTTAATTCAGAAGAGTTGGGATCGTTCATCGTGAGTTAGGTACTTTAAGTTTCAAGGGAAGGGTTATATCAATTAACAAATTAATAATGGGTTTGGGTTGGGAACAAATTGCTTCTAGCGACGCTAATACGGCGCGATCGCCGGGACGGTGTGTTACTGCAACAAGTAACCGATCGCGTACCAGTCGGTCGCGAAGTGTTAGGATACTTGCGCGTGAGCTATCGTTAGTTAGCCATGGAACGGGTAATTGTAAAGGCGATCATCGATCAATTTTTAATTTTTAATTGAAGGTAATGGTTATGTCTTTTATTCGGGATCAATCTTATCATCAGAGGCGTTCCCCGAAGGGGTCGCGGAGCGAATCGCCCCATTCTCCTCAATTTTGGTTGCTTTTAGTTTTGGGGTCAATCCTGCTACATGGATTAGTGTTATGGATAGTGCAGCCCCTATTGCGTCTGAGGATGACGGAGCAGGATTCTGTATCCTTTATTCCTATTGAGATGCTTGAGGCTATTGTTGAGGAAACTTCAGCTCCTGAAGCCGCACCTTCTCCAGTCAATGAGACAGAACCTGAACCCCCATCCCCTTCTCCTAGTCCACCTCCAGTTGTTCCAGAGGTACAGCCTGAACCGGAAGAGAGAGTCCCTTCCTTAGAAGCTTTTCCTGAACCCTTTCCTTCTCCTACGTTTTCCCCTTTTCCGGTTCCCGAACTTTCTCCAACCCCAGAACCTTCACTTGAACCGTCTCCCACTCCAACACCTAAAGCCTCACCTGAACCGACTCCAACCCCCAAACCTTCACCTGAGTCATCTCCAATTCCAACGCCTGAAGCCTCACCTGAATCAACGCCAAGTCCAGAACCCACCCCAGAACCGACTCCAGAAACCTCTCCAACTGCAACCCCCGAACCTTCACCTGAACCCTCTCCAACGCCAAGTCCAGAACCTTCACCTGAATCATCTGTAACACCAGAACCTACACCAAGTCCAGAAAGCACTCCGGTTCCTACGCAGAGTGTCGTTCCTCGTCCTTTGGTGACTCCTTCACCGGATCTCGAGTCTGTTCCTGTAAGATCTCCACTTCCCTCTCCTCCTCCTCAAGTGTCTGCCTCTCCCGTTAACCCCTTGCCTGAAAATCCGGCTGTTGCAGAAGAAGAATTACCCAATATTGGCGATATTAAACCGGAAGAATTTTCTCCTAAACTTTTAGGTATCCAACCCCCTCCCCCAGAGCAACAAATTGATATTCCAGATGAATGGGCTAAAGCTAAATCTTTAGAAACACCTCTAATTTTAGACTCTGATAATCCCACTTGTCCCCTAGAGTCAGGTACGCGGGAATACTTTGGTCAAACCATTACTTTATTCGTTACTATTGATGAGAATGGGAGGATTTTACCCAGTTATACGCGGGTTTTAAATCCTCAAGATACCAGCATTGCCTATCAAAATTTAGTCCAATGTTTGGTCAACGAGCAAACTTGGAGTTTTGAGGCGGCGATCTCAGGCGATCGCCGAGTTGTCAGTAATGCGCAGTTAGAAGTTACCCTCGATCCCATTCTTCCACAACCCAATCTTGAATAAAAGCATATAGTGCTTCGTGCTAATAGCTTATATGGCTTAGGTTCTAAGACTTCAATCTGTACCTCACTAATTCGATAACAGCTATATCAGATTTTGTGGCTCATGCTACACCGTATCCCTAAAAAGATTAAATCGGGGTCAAAATAGAGATGAGAGTACAATTGAGGAAACTCTTGGATCAGGACTTTGGTGAGTAATTCTCCATCCCCACCTGTGAGAACAATAGGACTTTGGGGATAGTGGTTGTGCCAATTTTGAATAAAATCGTGCAAACCAGCTAAGACGGTATACAGAATACCACTGGCGATCGCCTCTTGCGTCTCCAAACTCCAGCGTTTGGGCAGTTGCTCAGATAAGCTAATTTGGGGTAAGGTGCGGGTATGTTCGGCTAATAGACTCGTTTGCAAACCTAATCCGGGTAAAATGGCTCCACCGACTAAATGGCGATCGCCATCTGCTCCCGTTAAGGTTAATGCCGTTCCTCCATCAATGACTAATACTGGCGATCGCCATTTTGCCCCCGCACCAACAACCGCTAACCCGCGATCGATGCCAAATGTGGGATACATTCCCTTCAGAGGTAAATCGGCTAACTCAATCACATGGGTTTGCGAATAGGATGTCCAGAGGGGAGTAACTTCGGGGATTACGGATGCAAGCCACAAGGGAAGAGTATTAAATAGTCTTGAATAAAATTTATCCTTGAGAGGACATCCGTCCAAGATCTGTTCTGGAATCCTTCCCTGTTCTAGTTCAGGGATGATTTTCTCTATTTCATTTACGGATAAGCTGGCTGTATTCCAGCAAGAGAGCAATGAGTGGCGATCGCCTAATCCCCAATGAAATCGCGAGTTTCCCATAACCAATGCTAACCACATCACCGTTAACTCCTCTTCCGATTGAGCGCAAAGTTGCTAGAATGATGGGCACAATGGGACATTTTCCCATGTATGCCATTATTCTTAAATAACATTGCCCTTATTTTGAGTCCATGGTCTTAGAAACACAATCGATCGCAGGTTTCACCTTCCCTTTACTCGGGTCTCTGTTTTCTTTCTTACCGATTGATTCCCTTTTTTCTACTCAGGGAATTATGGTAATGTTGCTCATGGCGTATGCTGGAGCGATGTGGATGTTCCTCACCAGTGCCCCTAAAGTTTATACGATTATGGTATCGGACTTAGAGATTGCTAGAGTATTGTACGAGGATTTACTGCAATTACCAGAAGCCGATGTACCGCTTCATTATTATTACAATTACGAGCAAACCTTGGGAACTACAGGTTTAGATCCGCTCTATCTCTCCCCAGGAATAACGCAAACAGTGCAAAAAGATATCCCGGAAGGACTGTGGTACCAATTGAAAAAAAATGCCCAACTGCATGTGATTTCTGGGGCAAGTTTAGGCCACAACGATCGCCAACGCCATGTTTGTTTCGATCGCGATTGTTTAGAACAGGTGTTAATGCGGGTACAATTGCGAGGAGTAAAGAATAAAATTCGCCGCAATAAACCCTTGAATTTTTTGGTGAAAGACCTCCACGATCGCGTAATTGAAATTACGGAAATTTCTAATTAATCCTGTCCCTATTTTAAGATCATTATGACCCAATTCGTCACTTTATTGGTCGTCGTTGCTGTCGGAGTTGCGGTAACACTTCAAGCCCAAGTTATGGGGATTTTAGAACAGAAAATCGGTGTATTTGATAATATTGTGATGACCTATGCGGGAGGGGGGCTACTCATTTTAGCGATCGCCCTATTGCGTACCGTATTGGCAGGGTATAGCTGGAGTAACTATAGCCTCTTACCCGGATATGCTATTGTGCCAGGAATCTGCGGTTTAGTGATTGTGGGTGGTATTTCCTATTGTGTATCGCGGGTCGGTCTTTTGGCGACTTTTTCCTTGAGTTTAGCCATTCAATTTTTTCTCGGTTCCCTATTGGATAGCTACGGCATCGGACTTGACCCCCGTCCGATGACCTTATCCCGTTATTTGGGGGTGGGACTCGTGCTTGCGGGTGCAATTTTGTTTCTGAAAAAATGAGGTGAATGATCTAAACTGGGAAGCGATCGCTCATTTCAATCAATGCACTACGGATACCCGGTTCTGCCATGGAATGACCCGCATCAGCAATCACCTGAAAATCAGCTTCTGGCCAAGCTCGATGGACTTCCCAAGCCGTTTTCATCGGACAAACGAGATCGTAGCGTCCTTGGACAATAGCAGTGGGGATCTGGCGAATGCGATCGAGATTTTGAAAGAACCAATCTTCGCTATCAAAAAAGCCGAGATTGATAAAATAATGGCATTCAATCCGAGCAAAAGCATCCGCAAACCTATCATCAGCAAACTTTTCCATTAAATTCAGATCCGGAAAGAGCTTGCTGGTACTCGCTTCCCACACTGACCAGGCTTGAGCCGCTTCCCGTCTCACCTGTGGGTCATCGCTAGTCAGTCGTCGATAATAGGCAGATAAAAAGTTATCCCGTTCTTCGAGTGGAATGGGTTTAACATACTCTTCCCAAGTATCCGGGAAAATATAACTGGCTCCTTCCTGATACATCCAGTTTAATTCTTGGGAGCGCAATAAAAAGATGCCTCGCAGAATTAACCCTTGACAGCGCTCTGGATGGCTCTGAGCATAGGCTAAAGATAGGGTACTCCCCCAACTCCCGCCAAATACAACCCATTGTTCGAGACCTAGATGAGTGCGTAAGCGTTCAATATCGGCAACTAAATCCCAGGTGGTATTATCTTGTAATTCTGCATGGGGGGTACTTTTACCGCATCCCCGTTGATCGAAGAGAATAATACGCCATTTCTGGGGATTAAAATAGCGGCGATAATCGGGTAAAGATCCTCCTCCTGGGCCCCCATGTAAGACCACTACAGGAGTGCCTTCTGGATTGCCCGATTGTTCATAATAGAGGGTATGTAAGACACTGACAGATAGATAGTCTTGGTTGTAGGGTTCAATGGGGGGGTAAAGCTCTCTCATGCGATGGTAATTGGTAACTTAGGGAATTGGATTAGTATGGAAACTAAAGTCAGGCTGAAATTGTCCTGAATGATTAGATTTTAATTCCATTGTACTGATGAAATCCTGGATAGCCATTTTTGCGATCGCTCTTACCTCTCCCTTGATCTCCCTTCCGGGTTGGGGTGCAGAGCGCGTTGTCTTTAAGTATTCTGTCTTTCGGCGATCGCTCTCTGTCGCAGAATTAACCACGTTTGCTGAAACTGGAGAAATGACTCCTGCTCTACAACGTAACTTACAAACCCTCGGGCAAAACCCTGAAGATTTTCGTACTGTGTTAACTGCACCTATCAGTGTTGATGTTTTATTTCTCGATAGAGCTTTAAATAGCACCATCGGGCGTAAAATTCTGGATCGGGTAGCGGAAATTGTCCATACACCTTCCCAAGGTGCAAATACTCAAGCACTCCGAGCTGCTTTAATTTTATCAGCTAGTGAAGATGGTGAAATTACTTTATTGGAAACCCTACAAAAATACCCAACACCGGAAATCGAAGTTGAAGGGGCACGGCTTATAGAAGCTTACAACGAATTGAATCGATTTGCTAAACCTGCCCAAATTTTGATCGATTTATTCAAATAAAGGCAATCTATGGAAGCGATCGCTCCTATGTTAACGTATTCTTCAACTTTCGACCCGGATTTAGTAAATCTAGCTACTGTCTTGCCCGTAATCTTATTGGTAATCTAGAGTGTGCATTTAATTATGTCAATCCAAATATCTTGTAGCAGTAGATCTCTGAGCGGAAAGTGCTGTAACCGTTTTGCGCTATGCAATAGGGAATAGGCAGTGTTCTACCGGAACAATGTAGGAGTGGAAACGCACTGTACATAATTAAACTGATTACTCGGACTTGATATTATCCTTGCGTCTGGAATACAGCACTTTGCTTGCGTTATGAAACACATGCTTGAATCCTCTCTCTCCATGTACCAAAACCCTATTCCCCAACGCTGTGCGCTGTTAAGGATGCACATAGACGAACCAACCGATCAGTGTGACCAGAAAGCCAACGCTAAAGATAATGGTCAGAACATAAAGTTGGCCAATCCCAACTGAACTATACTTTAGACCTTCTCCACTAAACAGGGTAACCACACCCACTAGGTTGACTAAACCATCGATGATATAGCGGTCGAACCAAGAAGTGAGTCGAGCAGATTGTTCTACAGCAAAGACAACGGTCATGCGATAGAGGCGATCGATATAAAAATCATACGCTAGTAGATCCTGGATAAATTTAAGCGGTTTGATAATTGATCGGGCTAATGTTCTGGGTAGGGAAATGATGGCACCAACGAGACATCCGGCTAAACCTGATATAATCACCAGCATAACTGTAATTTTGTGAACATAGCCCCAATTGGGAATCAGGGATAATTGATGTAAGAGCCAGGGACAGACTAAGGTGATGATGATTAAACTCACCATTGGTACGGCCATGGGCCAAGCCACTTCAGGTGCCCGTCGGCTTTTGGGTTGGGTTTCTCCAGCAAAGACGAGACGATAAACGCGTGTTAAATTCAGGGCGCTCAAAGCATTGACTAAGAGCAGGACGACCAATAACCAAGGTTCGTAGTACCAAAAGTTATCCGCACCCAAGCGCAAAGCCCAAAAACCACCGAGGGGTAAAATTCCGATTAAACCTGCACTACCAACCAGAAATGAAGTGGTGGTCACAGGCATTTTCGACTGTAGTCCCCCTAGCTCGGTTAAGTCTTGGCTATTGGTGGTGAGGATAATCGAACCAATACTCATAAACAATAAGGCTTTGGCGATCGCATGGGCAAACAGTAGCATCAATGCAAAGCCTGTCCACTGCGTTCCCACGGCAATAAATACCAATCCCAAATAAGCACTCGTGCTGTGGGATAGAGCGCGTTTAATATCTACTTGTGCTAAAGCGACTAAAGACGAGCCGATCGCCGTTAAAATACCAATGACGACTAATGTAGCTGAAGCCACTGGAGAGAGCGCTAAAATCGGTTGTAGCTTAATTAACACATAAGCCCCACAGGCCACCACTACCGAATTCCTCAAAATCGAAGCCGGGTTTGGCCCTTCCATGGCCTCATCCAACCACATATGCAAGGGGAACTGGGCGCATTTTCCCGTTGGCCCTGCAATCAAAGCTAATCCTAGGAGAGTGGCAAACCAAGGGGATAATTCAGCCGTTTCAGCCCAGATATAGAGGCGATCGAAATCCAAGGTTCCTGCGGTTGTTCCCAAAGCGACCAAGCCCATGAGTAATAAAATATCACCCACTCGTTTGGTCAAAAATGCATCTCTTGCCGCCGTAACCACCAAAGGTTGAGCATACCAAAAGCCCACTAAGAGATAGGTTGATAGGGTCAACATTTCCAGCAAACCATAGGTCAGCAAGAGAGAGTCACTCAGGGCAATTCCACTCATCGCTGCTTCAAAAAAGCCCATTATGGCAAAGAAACGTGCCAGCGCCCAATCTTTTTCTAGATATCCCAGAGCGTAGATTTGGGACAATAGACTTAATCCCGTAATTAAGGACATTGCCCCTAAACTCACGGCAGAAATGGTCAAGGTTAGGGAAAAATCAATATCAATCACCTTTAACCAGTGAAAAACAATTAAATGGGGTTCTCTATCCCAAACCAGATTAAAGACAATTAATCCATGCACGAAGGCTAAAACTGTCATCAGCAGATTAAAGTAGGCTGCTGGTCTAGGCCCAGTACGACGGACCATCCGAGTTGACCAAGGCAAGGTGAGAATGCCTCCGATCAAACCATAGAATGGAATGTACCAACTTGTTTCTAGGAAATATTCAGACATAGGTTACGTTAATGGTCTAATTGGCTGTATTTTAATAATTTGGTTAAACTTTTAATCTGAGTTTCTTGACATTTGCAGACTCTTGATCCCTGCCTTACCTTACAGCTAAGAGATGATCCCATCCCTTAGCCTACCCCAAAATGCTGTTGCGATCGCGTGGCTCATCACTGGCACAATACTTGTCCCTTGCCAACTTCCTTAAGTATATTTACATATCTTATCTCGTGAATTAAGTTGGTCTATCATTGTATCTTAAGTTTTTTAATAAAAAATTAATTTCTGTTAAGACATCACAAAAGTTAATTAATCAAATCAAGGGTTATTATGATTAATTCTATTGCCAGGAGAGTCATGCTTCCCATATCCTTAATAGAGAAGCAAAAAACTCTTTTGCTTTCCTAGGAAAATTGGGTGTCCTAGTGCTATCTTTCGCTTTTTCAGATCAGGAGATTAACAATGCCCATAGCCGTTGGAATGGTAGAAACATTAGGCTTTCCTGCCGTCGTCGAAGCTGCTGACGCGATGGTAAAAGCTGCTCGTGTGACCCTTGTTGGATACGAGAAAATTGGGAGTGGTCGGGTAACCGTCATTATCCGGGGAGATGTATCGGAAGTTCAAGCTTCAGTTGCTGCGGGGATTGAATCCGCCAAGCGGGTTGATGGAGGACAAGTTTTATCGACTCACATTATTGCCAGACCCCACGAAAACCTAGAGTATGTTCTTCCAATCCGTTACACCGAAGCGGTGGAGCAGTTCCGAAGCTACTAGCACCGTTGAAAGCCAAAACAGGACGAAGTTGAGTTAGTAATTATTACTCAACTTCACCCTCACACTTACCCATCTCTGTTGAAAACATTAGGAGTTTTGAATCAATGTCAATTGCAGTTGGAATGGTAGAAACCCTAGGTTTTCCTGCCGTTGTAGAAGCAGCCGACGCAATGGTAAAAGCCGCTCGTGTCACCCTGGTTGGATATGAGAAAATTGGTAGTGGTCGAGTAACCGTGATTGTTAGAGGTGATGTATCTGAAGTACAAGCTTCTGTCGCTGCGGGAGTAGATAATATCAAGCGCGTCAATGGCGGAAAAGTTCTTTCTACCCATATCATTGCTCGTCCCCACGAAAACTTGGAGTATGTACTCCCCATTCGTTACACCGAAGATGTACAGCAATTTGCCGAAAGTACCAATGCTATTCGGTCAAGTCGTTCGTAAGGATCTGATATTCGATCCATGCAAGTTGCTAAAGTTTGTGGCACAGTCGTTAGCACCCAAAAAGATCCGAGTCTTAGAGGGTCTAAATTTTTACTGTTGCAGTTGATAGATGAGCAAGGCCGCCTTCTTCCTGAATATGAGGTAGCCGCAGATCCAAGTGTGGGAGCTGGGTTAGATGAATGGGTTCTGGTGAGTCGTGGTAGTGCAGCTCGCCAAATTGAAGGAACCCAAAATCGTCCTATAGATGCAACCGTTGTCGGAATCATTGACACGGTCACAGTGGGAAATTCACGAATCTATAGCAAAAAAGATACCTATTAATGTTCAGTCCTCAAGGGTCAGGGTTGGTCGAGGGCGGTATCCATTGTATCTATCTCAGTTTAATCAATCAGAACCCTTTTGAGGTCGGATAACATCCGAAACTCGACCCAATTAATCCCATGACACCAGAGACAAAATCGCTATAGGAGGAAAATCATTATTATGGTTGTGCTTAACCAGACACGGAGCAGTGCGGCTCCCCCCACCCCTTGGTCGAAGGACTTAGCGGAACCGCAAATTGATAGTAGTGCTTATGTCCACTCTTTCTCGAATCTAATTGGTGATGTCCATATTGGAACGAACGTCTTAGTAGCGCCCGGCACTTCTATCCGAGCCGATGAAGGCGCTCCTTTTTATATTGGGGATTATACCAATGTACAAGATGGTGTGGTCATCCATGGTCTAGAGGAAGGCCGAGTGGTTGGCGATGATGGCCAGAAATATTCCGTTTGGATTGGTAATCATTCTTCTATTACCCATATGGCGCTGGTACATGGGCCAGCCTACGTGGGAGATAATTGTTTTATTGGTTTCCGCTCTACAGTATTCAACGCCAGAATTGGTCACGGATGCATTGTGATGATGCACGCTTTGATCCAAGATGTGGAAATCCCTCCAGGAAAGTATGTGCCTTCTGGATCGGTGATTACCAATCAACAGCAGGCCGATCGCCTGCCAGATGTGCAAAAAGGTGATGTGGCCTTTGCCAGCCATGTGGTCGGTATTAATGATGCTCTCAGAGCTGGGTATCGATGTGCCGACAATATCGAATGTATTACGCCCATTCGTGATGAATCGGGTGATTTATCGGGCAATTCTAGTAATGGTCAAGTACAAAGCAATATGACAACTCTTAATTCAGAAACCGTAACCCAAATTAAAAGTTTACTCGCCCAAGGCTATAAAATCGGGGCAGAGTATGCCGATCAACGCCGTTTCCGGACTAGCTCTTGGAAGAGCTGCCCGGTAATCGATTCAAATAATACTACAGCCGTATTGTCAGCAGTTGAATCTTGTATGGCAGAGCATGGGGGTGAGTATGTGCGCCTGATTGGTATCGATCCGAAAGCAAAACGGCGTGTCCTAGAAACAATTATTCAAAAACCAGGCGATCAACCCGGTACTCCTAGCACCAGCGCTCCAGTCACCTCAAGAGTTCCGGCCAGTCAAAATGGTTCATCCTCCAATGGTGCAGGTGTGCCTGCTGATTTGAACTCAAAAGTGAAACAATTGGTTAATCAAGGCTACCGAATTACAACAGAACATGCGGATAAACGACGCTTCCGTACCAGTTCCTGGCTGACTGGCGCTCCGATTACAGGAACGAGTCCCACAGCCGTTTTGAATGGCATTGAAGCGGTCTTGAGAGATTGTGAAGGTGAATATGTACGCTTGATTGCGGTTGACCCCAATGCCAAACGTCGGGTTTTAGAGGAAATTATTCAACGACCGGATGGTCGAGTTACTGCTAGCAGTAATGGAACCTCTAGTATTGCAAGTTCCGCTGCTCCAGTGGCTCGCGCGAGTAGTCCGGTTGCCTTTGGTTCTGGAAAACTGAGCGCTGAGGCGATCGAGCAAGTGCGTGCCTTGCTGGCCCAAGGCTACAAGATTGGTACGGAACATGCAGATAAACGGCGCTATAAAACGGGATCTTGGAAGAGCTGTACCCCAATTGAATCAAACCGTGAGTCAGACGTAATTGCTGGTTTGGAAGCTTGCCTTGCGGAACATGCAGGGGAATATGTACGCATGTTGGGCATCGATACAACGGCGAAACGGCGTGTAGCTGAATCGGTGATTCAACGCCCGTAAGTCCGGATTGAATAGGCTTCTTGCAGAAGTCAGGCTAGCAATGGTCATAAAAATTATGATGATGACCGCATTACTATTGACTAGCTGTCAATTGATGCAAGAGGTCTAATGTACTGAAGAGAATCAGCAGACGGAAAAATGGGGGAGGTTTTTCTCCTCCAAGGAATGGATTTCGGACTGAGGTTCGATCTAAAAATGTGCTGCAACGATGAGGTTCAATAGTATTATGGCGGTTATGCCTTGGCAACCTCTTCATAACCAAAAGTCTTGTATTGATGGGGAGGTGAGCATTGACCCTAGCGCGGTGGTAGCTCCTGGTGTGGCCCTGATTGCCAATCCTGAAAGTCGGATTGCGATCGCCGCAGGTGCTTGTATTGGTATGGGGGTGGTTCTCCATGCTGATGGGGGAACCTTAAGGGTTGAGGAAGGAGCGATCTTAGGCGCAGGAGTCTTAGTGGTGGGTTCGGGAACCATTGGCGCTAGAGCTTGTATAGGCCCGGTTTCAACCGTGTTTAATTGCTCAGTGGACTCAGAGCAGGTGGTTCCTCCAGGTTCGTTATTGGGAGACCAGGGACGTTCGGAAACGGAGAATCGGCAGATGGAGGAGCCAGTCGAGGCTGAACCTGAAGTTGAAGTTGAACCTGAACCAGAGGTTAAACCTCAAGCTCAAGAGTCTAAAATTACAGGTGAAGTGCCTCAATCTAATCCTTCGGCAACTCAAGCTTCGATTCATTCGGCGATCGCCCGTAATTTAATTGCTAATCCACCCACAACTCGTACGAACGGTAACCTGGATACTCCTAACTCAGACCAACCATCACCCGATTCCTCGACAGAAGACTCGACTTCGGGATCGGTCAATTCCCCGGTTTATGGGCAGCAGCATCTGCAACGGTTAATGGCGACCTTGTTTCCCCATCGTCAACAATTGGATGGAAATATACAAGATTCTCCAGTTTCTGAGGATAATGGTAAATAAATCGATGGAGTTCCACCATTGGGCCTCTATACTAATAGTAGAGGAGTGCAGATGATGGATATCCCTCTCAAGTCAAGAGCATGAGTAGATTCGATACTCTCAATGGAAGTGCATTAGGTTTGGTGTCAACCCGGAGCTTTCCGGCTGTAATTGCGGTTGCCGATGCCATGATTAAGGCGGCAGAAGTGGTTTTGGTGGGCATTGAAAAGATTGGTAATGGATATTGTACGGCGATCGCCAGGGGAAGAATCGCAGATATTCGATTAGCCGTAGAATATGGTGCGGAAAGAGCCAAGGAATTTGGCCCCGATCAACTGGTCACCAGTAGCGTCATTCCCAGACCTTTACCCAATCTGGAAGTCATTTTTCCCATTAATCCCCAGTTTATGGAAGTGACGGCTCATAACCGAGAAAACCGGTATAGCCGTCAAGCCGTAGGATTACTGGAAACCGTTGGCTTTCCTCCCATGGTGGGTGCGGCCGATGCCATGCTCAAATCAGCGAATGTGGAACTGATGTCTTTTGAGACCATTGGCTCTGGACTTTGTACCGCAATTATCCGGGGTTCAGTGGCTGATGTAGCCATGGCTATTGAATCTGGAGTCTATGAAGCTCAACGGATTGGAGAACTTCATGCCATTTACATTATTCCTCGACCTCAAGACGACTTAGAGCAAATTCTCCCCGTTGCCAGTGCTTTGATCCAAGAAGAATCAGAACCGTTGATGTTACCGGTGAGCATCGAGCAAGAGGAAATGGAAGAAGAATTGGTCAAGTTACCAGAGCTGGAAAAAGTGCCGCTTAAAATTGAAGAAAAGTAAGAACGACAGTACAGATATGGTGGGGGAGGGCGGGTTTACTTGCAATAGTTGTCAGTCTACAAGATTTGGGTATAACCCGCCCCTACAACAATATCTCATTGTTAATCCCATTCACTATAATTGTTAATTGACTTATGGACACACCATCATCTTATACCCCTCCCAAAGTCTGGCAACCGGATACCGACAGTGGCGGAACTTGGTCAAAAATCAATCGTCCCATTGCCGGGCCTACCCATGAGAAAGAGTTACCGGTAGGCAGTCATCCCCTGCAACTCTATTCCCTGGCCACGCCCAATGGTCAAAAAGTAACTATTCTGCTCGAAGAATTGTTGGCCCTGGGTATTTCTGAAGCCGAGTACGATGCTTATCCGATCAAAATTCAGGACGGAGATCAGTTTGGCAGTGGTTTTGTGGCCATTAATCCCAATTCTAAGATTCCGGCTCTGGTTGACCGCAGCACTACCCCGGAAACTCGGATCTTTGAATCTGGCTCTATCCTGCTCTATCTGGCGGAAAAATTGGCCGCGTTCCTACCTACTGAGGCGGCTGCACGCATAGAATGCCTATCCTGGCTCTTTTGGCAGATGGGTTCAGCGCCCTATGTTGGCGGTGGGTTTGGGCATTTTTATAGTTATGCACCGACGAAAATTAAATACTGCATTGACCGTTTTGCGATGGAGACGAAGCGTCAGCTTGATGTCCTCAACCGGCAATTAGCAGATAAGCCGTATATTTGCGGTGAGGATTATACCATTGCTGATATTGCCATCTGGCCCTGGTATGGGTCGTTGACCTTGGGCAAGCTTTACAATGCAGGTGAGTTCCTAGAGGTACAGTCTTATACCCATCTGATGAGGTGGGCCGAGGAAATTGCCTCCCGGCCAGCCGTGCAACGGGGACGCAGGGTTAACCGGACATGGGGGCCAGAGGAGGAGCAACTCCACGAGCGACACTCGGCAAGTGATTTTGGAAGGCCTAGTGCTTCGCCTGTCCACAAAACATCCTTATAATAAGGGACAAAGATGACAAATAATAATCCACAAAAACCATTATGGGAGAGAATTAGCACAACAACAAGTGTTTTACTAGTCCCTATTGTTATTGCATTCGTAGGTAATGCTTATACTCAAGCTGTCAAAGAACGAGAAATTCAAGGAAGATTTGTTGAACTTGCTGAAATACCTCAGAATGAAGTTCAAACTCCGTCCGAATAACCGTAATTCCAATGGCTCTTTCTCTGTTTAACCGAAGTGGCCGTTTTACCAACTTTTTCCGATACTCCCAAGGTGGAACCGAGTCAGGCTGACTCCAAATCTCCTTACCCTGCTCCTTGGTGATCGCCTCTCCATCGGAGATCGCCTCTCCATCGGAGATCGCCCCTTTCTCACTTTTACCCATATCTTCCAGTTCTTCTGCGAGATGCTCCAAATCGATGCGATCGAGTTGGCGATCGCGCAACAACTGTGATGTCGTTTCCAACCACAGGTAATAGTCGCGATCGTAGAGATCGGGTAGAAGAGAGCGATCGCGCCAGCGATGCGGAGCATTATCGGTTAAGGCTTCCATAACGCTTGTGTTGTTGTATTGTGCGCTACTCTAGCACAGGTTTGGCGATCGAAGGGTAAACTTATAAACCCAGACAGTAGCGAACCGTCTCTTCAACTTCCAGCATTTTTGCAGAGGATAAACGACCTGTCGGTTGTTCTGGAAAGCGATCGCGATCGAGAGAACGGATTTGAAAACACAGAAAAACAGTTTCTAACGGAAGTCCACTCTCTTCTGGAGATACTCTAACATTGGTTGGGAAGTTACGAGTAATATTTTCTCCCTTTGTCCCCACAATTACAGTTACCACTAAAGGGAGTTGGTTAATATCGTCTACAGAAAGGACTAAAACAGGTCTCTTTCCCGCTTGTTCCTTCCCTTGTACTGGGTTGAGATTAACCAAATAAATTTCCCCTCTATGAATGGTCATCTTTAAGCTAAACCATCCCATTCAACTCCATTAAATTCGCGATCGATAGCGGCAAGCTCTTGTTGAATTTCCGGGTCATATGCCATGATCTCCAGTTGCTGTTGAATCATCGCTTGATCGGAAAACTTACTGTCATTTTGCATCTGATATTGACCCAGGGTTTGATAGTCTCCCGTTCGGTAAGCCATTCTAGCTCCTTCGATTTCCTGAAGAACTGTTGGATCATCTTCTAATTGGTCTTCTTCTAACTGAGATATTTCGGTTTCTAGAAGATTGAAAAGTTTAACTTTTTCTTCAATTTCCAGGGCGGTAATCGCATTCACTAAGGAATCAAAGGGAATGTTTAATTGAATGCTTTGTTCTGTCATTTGAGAATTAATGAATTGCTCTTGCTTTATTATACATTGAAAATGAGAGGCGATCGCTTCGATCGCCTCTCCATCCGTGATCGCCTTCCATAACTTCATCCTCCATTCTATACCTCATTCTCTGGCCAATACTCGCTATCCAAGGTTTCGGTGATCGCAAAGGGACACAGTTCTGGAAACTCATCCCTGTTCATTCCCGTTTCTAGAGCTGCGATCGGTTAAGGCTTCCATAACGCTTGTTCTGTTGCATTTTTGGCTACTCTAGCACAGGATGAATGGTTATCTTTGAGCTAAACTATCCCATTCAAGTCCATTAAATTTCGAGATCGATAGCTGCAAGCTCTTTCAGAATATTGCTGTGGGCTCGATTTATTGTAGCAAAACCTTCTGCATGGATGCGATCGCTCTTGATTAAGCTATTCTGAAGTGGCTTAAGTTAGCTCAAAACCGATTGATAAATTGATCGGGAGTAAGAATTTCTATAAAGCACTAATGACAATATTAGTATCGATCGCCAATCTATTCGTCATTGTCACCCGCTAAAATCTCTTGCAAAATTTATGACGTTAAGCCTCTCTGTTGCGCTTTGTCAGAAATCTCCGCCATCACCTCAGTTAAGCTCTTGCTGTATAACTGCTCGCGCAAGAATAATTGAACGAGATCGCTTAATTGTTTTTGAATATCGGGATTCGCCCGTTCAAATGCTGCTTTTATCTCCGCATCAACTTCTAGGGTAATACTAGCCATAGTTTATTGAGTCAAGATGATATTGCCTAATGAAATCATCGCATAATATTATTGGCTTGTTAAATAGACTAAGTTTGCGATCGCACTAGCGATGGGTCGCATTATGTTCTCCCTTTGTCCCTACAATTATAGTTCCCACTCAAGGGAGTTGGTTAATATTGTCTACAGAAAGCACTAAAACAGGTCTCTTTCCGGCTTGTTCTTTCCCTTGTACTGGGTTGAGATTAACCAAATAAATTTCCCCTCTATGAATGGTCATCTTTGAGCCAAACCATCCCATTCAACTCCATTAAATTCGCGATCGATAGCTGTAAGTTGTTGTTGAATTTCTGAGTTATAAGCTACGATGCTCAGGTGCTCTTGTAATGACATTGAGGTGGGTTTCCAGACAGAGCAAGATCGCGCCCTCGTTGGCATCTGCCTTTACAGTGCTTTACGATAGTGTTTTCCATATATGTATAGAGGCGATCGCCATGAAACTCCAATTGAAACAGCATTTATCTTTGCTCATCTTTAGTGGGGTATCTACCTTTGCTCTGCTCTATGGTTGTGCGTCATTATCCCAGCCTCAACCCTCTCAAGAAATGCTAATGGACGTTGCGACAAATCTAGTTACCCAAAAATTCGTAAATTCCTCTTGCGAAGATTTATCACAAATAAAGTCTACCGATCCGAGTCAGGCTACAGGCCCGGAAGCTGCATTGCAAAAGAAAGCAATAGAAATGCTGCGGAACAATCCACAAGTGCGCGAAGAATTTATTAATCGTGTTGCTCCACAAATTGCTAATCGGATGTTTGAATGCGAGCTGATTCCCTAGTTGGGGTAAAACCAGCGATCGCCCATTATTTTTGCTGAAGCCAAGGTTGAACATTTTGATCAAAATACTCTTCTGGGGGTTAATCTCAAGTCAGTATAATCAGCTACAATAAAAAGGCATTGATTATCCAGACTTGAGATTACCTATTACCAGCGCTTCGCGCTATATGGCAGGATATCCTAATGGTGAATCATCAAAACGGGGTAATGGCGGAGCTATACAACGGTCAAGTTATGGAAAAATCTGTTATCTATCGCATTTTAGATGCCAATCTAGACCGCGCCAGGGAAGGATTGCGGATTATTGAGGAATGGTGTCGGTTTGGGTTGAATAACCCAGATCTGACCCAGGAGTGTAAGCGGTTGCGCCAGGAGTTGGCCCAATGGCATACAGCAGAAATTCGGGCAGCTCGGAATACACCAGACGATCCGGGAACCCAGTTAACCCACGAACGGGAGGAGTATCGAGGAACGATTCATCAGTTGCTCCAGGCCAATTTATGCCGGGTTGAGGAGGCACTGCGGGTTCTAGAGGAGTATGGCAAGCTCGAAGATCGGCAAATGGGCCGAGTGTGTAAGCAAATGCGCTACCGAGTGTATACTCTGGAGAGCCAATTAATGGCCTATAGTCGCCATCAGCAGCTTTTAGAGGCGCAATTGTATTTGGTGACTTCTCCAATGCCGGAGTTGTTGGAGGTGGCCGAAGCGGCTTTGCAAGGCGGGCTGAAACTGATTCAATATCGGGATAAGAATACAGAGGATGGGGAGCGTCTGGTTTTGGCTCAGAAGTTGCGGCAATTATGCGATCGCTATGGCGCTCTGTTCTTGATTAATGACCGCGTAGATTTGGCGTTGGCGGTCGATGCGGATGGGGTTCATTTGGGACAACAGGATCTCCCCATTGCTGTAGCGCGGGAAATTTTGGGGCCCCAGAAAATTATCGGCCGTTCGACGACGAACCCGGAAGAGATGAAACGGGCGATCGCCGAAGGAGCAGATTATGTCGGTGTGGGGCCGGTGTTTGCGACTCCCACGAAGCCGAATAAGGCGGCTGCTGGCCATGAGTATGTGCGCTATGCAGCCCAACATTGTCCCATTCCTTGGTTTGCGATCGGTGGCATCGATGTGAATAATTTTAATGAGGTGCTAGAGTCGGGCGCAAATCGCATTGCTGTCGTGCGAGCGATCATGGAAGCAGAACAACCCACACTGGTGACCCAATATTTCCTCTCCCAATTGATTCGGATGGAAACGATGAAAGCAATTCAAAAGCCTCAAGCAGTGAGGGGGTAGAGGTTGAATATGACAGACGTAACCTTACAGGTCAATGGGGAATCCCAAGCTTGTACTACAGGCATGAGTTTACCCCAGTTCTTAGAGTCCATAGACTTAAATCCGCGCTTGGTAGCTGTGGAATATAACGGCGAAATTCTCCATCGCCAGTTTTGGGATACCACTGAGATGAAAGAGGGCGATCGCCTGGAAATCGTTACCATTGTGGGTGGAGGATAGGAAGATAGGGGGATGGAGTCCCCTTACTTCCTCAACTCCTGCCAACCAATTCAGTAACTGTGGCACCCCGTAGGCGCTCGCATTCTTTTTCTCGTTGCTTATTATAAACTAACTGCTCCGTAAAATATTCATAACCTCGCTGATCGAGTTTAGGATCGATCTTAGCCAGGCGCTCGGCAGCGTAACTTCTGCGCTTACTACACAAAATTTGCTCTAAAGTTAAGGCGGCTTTGTTAATCGATAAAATGGGTTTTTGAATATCACGAATATGCTTTTCTTGCAAATAAAGTAAGGGATGAAATTGAGTACTATAATTGGGAAATTGCCCGACTCCATCTTGCAGTTTAGAGACTAAATCCGAAGAATCTACAGGTAGGCTTTCCCGTAAACTTTCAATTTGCGACCAGAGAAACCGATGGGGGGCACATTGGAAGAGGAGATTGCGATCGCCCATAATCTGCAAAAAATACTCTCTTGCCTCGGGTGCATGAAGATAAATGCGTAAAATCAGGCTCTCTGTCTCAAACAGCAAGCGGTCTTCTGGGGTAATCTTGACCTCAATTTTGGGAATTTTGGGAGGGGTCTTGGTTTTGGGGGTGCGCCGCAGGCGTTGTATCTGTTTGACTAAGTCTTCGGCAATGAACTTGAGGCGATCGCTATTTCCTTGACTAAGATATTCGGCACAGAGATTAATGTAGTAGGTGCGCGTGGTTGGATCTTCAATTTTACTCAGGAGTTTCACCCATTCTTGAGCAACCTGTTGAAAGCGATCGGCCGCTTTGAGGTCTTTTCCCTTTAAGGCTTGTTCAATTTTCCAATCGAGCCATAAAGGAGCTTGTTGGACTAAGTCTAAATAGGGTTCTGGACTCCCGGCTGATTTCAGGAATTCATCGGCATCCTTGCCTTGGGGAAGATTCAGGATTCTCAGTTGAATTTGGCCTTGATAAACCAAATCGGAAATTTCAGAAATCGCCCGCTCTGTCGCGGTGGTTCCAGCTTGGTCGGCATCAAAATTAAGGAGAATCGATTTAGAGGGTGTATAGCGCACCAGTTTCTTTACTTGAGAAGCACTTAAGGCCGTTCCCAGAGAGGCGACCACTTCGGAAATACCGGTGGCATGGAGGGCGATCGCATCAAAATAACCCTCAACTACGATCGCCCGATCCTGCTTAGAAATGGCTTTTTTGGCCCGATCTAAGCCAAATAATAGATTGCCCTTATCAAAAATGGGCGTTTCTGGAGAGTTGAGATACTTGGGTTGTGCTTCGCCGAGCGATCGCCCCCCAAACCCCACCACCCGTCCCTGAACATCGCTAATGGGAATCATCAGGCGATCGCGAAAGCGGTCATAATAACTCGCTCCTGACTTACGCTCGATCGCCAACCCCGCTTGCTCCACAACCTTCACCGAATAGCCCTTAACCTCCACCAAATAGCGATATAAGGTCTGCCATCCAGCCGGTGCATATCCCAACCCAAACCCCTGGATCGTCTCCTCAGATAAGCCTCGCTGCTCCTTCAGATAGGACATTGCCTCCTGTGCTTCCGGTTGATGGAGGGCATGTTGGAAAAAACTAGCGGCGATCGCCACCACCTCATACAATTGTTCCTGAAGTGATAACTGGCGTTGAAACTCTTCCCGTTCCTCAACATCCAACGTGCGGATCGGCACTTCATAGCGCCGCGCCAGATCCAGCACCACCTCCGAAAACGAGCTATTATCCAACTGTTTCAGAAAACTAATCGCATTTCCCCCCGTTCCACAGCCAAAGCAATAAAACATCTGCTTCGTGGGACTGACGGTAAAACTAGGACTTTTTTCCTCATGGAATGGACATAACCCCACAAACTCCCGTCCTTTCTTCTTCAGAACCACCCGTTCCGAGATCACCTCAACAATATCAACTCGTTGTTTAATCTCTTCGATCGTATCTGGATGGAGTCTTGGGGTACTCATGGCTGGCAAAACCAACGATAATATTCACAGTTTAGTGGCAATAGAGAACGTAAAGGATTATGGGAAGAATCTTTCTATCTGCGGGTCATGGAGGATTTGAAAACGGAATGCGCGATCCAGGGGCGATCGCCGGAGGAACCACGGAAGCGCGGGAGATGATCCAACTGCGAGATTTAGTCGTGGCCGAATTGCGATCGCGCAATCTCGAAGTTCTCAGCGTTCCCGATGACCTCAGCGAGGCGCAAACCATTACTTGGATCAATAGTCGCGCTCGCTCTGGAGATATTGCTCTCGAAATCCATGCTAACGCCTTTTATAATCCTTCCGTTCGTGGAGCCAGCGTCTTTTACATCGCCAATAACGAAGAACGCCGGGCCCATGCCGAATTAATGCTCTTAGCTCTGTTGCGTCGCGTTCCCCAACTCCCCACCAGAGGCGCGAAACCCGATAGTAATAGTGGTTTAGGTAGACTCGCTTTTATTCGTAATATTTATATTCCCTCACTGTTCATGGAAGTTGGGTTAATTACCAACCCAGAAGACCGCGCTCTCCTGCAAAATCGTCGCCGGGATATGGCCTTGGGAATCGCCGATGGCCTATCGGCTTGGAACCGTGGGGTTAATCCTTCTCCGAGTCCTGCGCCCAGTCCTTCACCCACTCCGTCATCCCCAACCTATCCCCCCATCAACATTAATATCAATGGTCAAATTTACGGGGAAGAAGGCATGATTATTAACGGAAACTCCTATATTCCCATTGATCTAGTTGACCAATTAGGCATTGATTTAAGCCAGGACCCCGATGTACGCCGGATTAATTATCGCAACATTGTTTATATTAAGGCGATCGAGCTACGAGACTATAACATTTCTGTAAGCTGGGAAAACGCAACTCGGACTGTCGTTTTGCGATCGATTTTGAAGCTCTGTCCGGGTGAGCTAGACCGGATTATGGGCCACGGTAAAACCACTGAAGTTCAACTGATGATGTTCCTCAAGGCTAATGATGAAAAAGGACTCCAACAATTTCCCGATCTGCCTCGTCTCTATCGAGAGGAAGGAAGCATTGAAGGAGTCAATTATGATATTGCCTTTGCCCAAATGTGTTTAGAAACTGGGTTCTTAAGATTTGGCGGAGAAATTCAACCCAATCAGAATAATTTTGCTGGTTTAGGGGATGTGGGGGGGAATGCTGCGGGTGCATCCTTTCCTAGCGCTCGGATCGGTGTAAGGGCACAAATTCAACAACTCAAAGCCTACGCGAGTACGGAACCTTTAGTCCAAGAATTAGTGGCTCCCCGATTTCGATTTGTTACCCGTGGTATTGCTCCTTTGATTGGTCAACTCAGTGGCCGTTGGTCGGCTGATCCCCAATATGGACAGAGAATCCTAGCCATTTTGCGTCGGTTGTATGAATCCGCTGGTTTGATTTAAATCACAGACAAAAATAAATTAATTACGTAGAATCCTAGGGGGTTTTCACAAATATTTCAGGAAGATTAAGAATACATAAACAAATACGGAGATACCGCAATGAATCACGATAATTGAATCATTCAAGGGATCGTAACACTTGGATTAAGTATTGGATTAAATAGTAGTGAATAACACAATTTTCACAAAGTTAAATTGCTAAAATAACACAAAAATTAACAATCTGTAAGATTGCTCAATCCAGGTGCAACATAACTCAATAGAGGTATAAACATGTTAAGTATTGAAGACAAAAAAAAACTAGAAATTCTTGGGTGTAAATTTAAAGCATCTAAAGCGCCCTATCACATGATGATCGACAGTTTGCTCAGTCCAGATACAACATTGCTGTATATGGCTTGCTTACATGATGATGGTCACATAACCGAAGATGAAAGATCGCTCTTAGATTGGTTTAAGCGGTTTTCGGTACAATCGGCTGAATTATCTCTTTCAGATCAAAGAGAAATGATCAATGCTGCTTTCCATGGTTATTATTCCTACCGCTATCAAGGACAGAAAACTAAAGCAGTCAGTTTAGAAGCAGCAGAAGTAGAATCTAATCAATCTTCTGTGGCTTAACTCTAGTGCTTCGCGCTAGGGAATAGGGAATAGGTTATTTCCCAGGGTTTCTGTGTCTTTGCATCTCCACGTCTCCACGTCTTTGATCCCTACATCTTTCGTTCCCCTAGCGGACAACTCGCCAGAGGAGTAGAACCCCTACACTGAAGGCGGATAGGGTGGGTAACCATCCAGCTATGACGGTAGGCATCGCTCCGCTTAAGCCGAGAGCATCACCCACAGACATCAGGAGATAGTAGCTAAAGATAATTAAAACGCTTATGCCAAAACCGGTGGCTCGTCCGGCTGTGCGTTGGGGACGAGTCCCTAGGGCAGCTCCCATTAAGCCAAAGGCAATACAGGCAAAAGGAATGGCGAAACGCTGTTGAATGCGGATTTGCAGTTTGCGAATTTGCTTTTGATCGCCACTCGTTTTAACAATTTCTAGGTAGTTGAGGGATTGGGCAATGTTCATTTCTTCATAGTTTGTCCCAATGGAAGCGAGATCGAGGGGAGCGCGGGGAAGTTTGAGTTGTTGGCGATCGAATTTGACGATATTTTTGAAGGAGCCGGATTGATCGACGACGTAGATCGTGCCGTTGAAGAAGTCCCAGGTACTTTCATCTTGGTTCCAGGAGGCGGCTTCGGAGATGATGATTTGTTTAAATTGGGATTGGGATCGATCGAGGATAGTCAGTCCTTTCATTTCTTTGCCGTCGAAAAATTCGGCATAGAATAGGCGGGTTAAAACACGTACTCTTTTCCCATCAGCGAGTTCTTTGCGCTGGTATTCGGGATAAAAGATGTTCATCGCCTCTTGTAGAGGCGTTTCTTGTTTGAGCGCTCGCTCTAGGGTGAGGGTGGCTTCTCGTTTGGCAGCAGGAACAACGAGTTCATTGAAGGTGAAGGTAATACCCGTGAGAAAGATACTAAAGATGAGGGTGGGAAGAAGGAGACGGTAGAGGCTTACCCCACAACTGCGCAAGGCGATCAGCTCGCTGTCGCTGGAGAGGCGACTGTAGGCGATGATGCATCCGAGAAGGAGGGCAGTCGGGATGGCGAAGGAGATGAAGTAGGGCAGTTGGAGAAAAAAGACTTTGAGGGCGATCGCCACGGGGAGTCCGGCTTCACTCACTTGGCGGACGAGATCGAAGACAGTACCGATCGCCACTCCTACGGAAGTAAAGGCTCCGAGTCCAAAGAGAAACGGGGAAATCAGTTCCTGGATCAGATACCGATCCATAACGGAAACGAGGGAAAATTTGGGGCGTTGGAGTTTGATGTCTTCCTGAGAAACGCTTGAAGTCATATAGGCGGTTAGGAGTTAAGGATGAGGTTACCGTTGGAAATTATCACCTAAATAATATTGTCGCACTCTGGGATCTTCATAGAGTTCTTCCGCATTACCAGAGGCAAGGATTTCCCCATCGCGCATGATGTAGGCTCGATCCGTAATGGCGAGGGTTTCGCGGACGTTGTGATCGGTGATCACAATTCCCAGATGGCGATCGCGCAGCTTGGCGACGAGGGTTTGAATTTCGGAGACGGCGATCGGATCGACACCAGCGAAGGGTTCATCTAAAAAGAGAAATTTAGGCCCATCTTTACCCGCCGCTAGAACTCTAGCTAATTCGGTGCGTCGGCGCTCTCCTCCTGAAACCTTAATCCCTTTAGTCTGGGCAACGGTTTGTAGACGAAACTCTTCGAGCAGTTTTTCCGTGCGCCAGTGCCATTCCCGGCGCGGGACTTGGGTTTGTTCCAAAACCAGTAAGATATTCTCACGCACGGTGAGATAGCGAAAAATACTCGCCTCTTGAGGCAAATAGCCAATACCGAGTTTAGCGCGTTCGGAAATAGAGAGGGCGGTAATATCGCGATCGCCGAGCCAAATTTTACCTTGACTGGGTTTTTCTAAGCCGGTTCCCATATAAAAGGTGGTGGTTTTTCCAGCTCCATTGGGCCCAAGTAATCCCACAACTTCTCCTTGTGCTACAGAGAGATAGACGCGATTAACCACCATTCGTTGTCCATAGGATTTATGAACGTTATCCAATACCAACTTCACAATATTTGCCCATAAAACTTGTTTTGAATTGCCAGCACTGACCGATTAACTATACCAGATCGGGTTAAAGTATCTGTACAGAAGCTTTGTGTACTCCTAACTCATAATAGAACCCATAACCTATTCCCTATTCTCTAGCGCATAGTGCTACAAATCGGGAGTTGGGGGTAGGGGAGCCGGATTACCTGCGTTATCGGTGGATTCCGGAACAATATAAATTGCTTCGACTTGTTGCCCTTGGCTCTGGGGTAGGGCGACAAAACGACCTTCATCAATTAGATAAGTAACCGTTTCTCCTCTGATGCTATTGCCTTCTTGGAGAACATAGACGTTACCACTCAGGACAATCCGCCGTTCGCGGCTAAAATATTGAGCTTGGGCGGCTGTCGCTTGAATATTGCGGGCTGGATAGAGGACTTGTACATTACCCCTGGCGGTAAGGACACCGGTTCTAGCATTGGCTTCTTGGATGTCTGCTCGCAAAGTGATAGCCCGATTTTGGCTATTTTGGGAATAGGCAGCCGGTAGGCGAGTGATTCCTAGAGCAATGGGGATCATTAGGGCTAATGTGCCCACTAAGTGACCCCAATGGGGCGATCGCAAGGTTTTCATAAGCACTATGTTCTCTTGGCTGGGTTGGTTTCTCTTTTTCTTTACCTAGGATACTGTAACCGGAAAGGGAGTGTGGAGTTTCGGGGGTTCACATCAATAGGGAGAGGGTGCAAAACTCAGTTACGCTGAAAACCTTGACTCGAACTTTTGGGCTATCCCCATTTGAACTGAGTATTTTACTCAGTTGTACTGGACAAGCTATTAACGGGACTTGAACAAACACTTCATCTAAAATCACCTGTAATCCTTGCCCTGACTCGATGGGTACTCGATCGATGTGAAAGCCTTGTTCTGTAAGCTTTGAACCAGATATCAGCGCTGATTTTTGTCTCAGTTCTGTTAGATGAAACAGCCTACTACGGACTCACTCAATCCAAATAGTCAGGAATATAGGCCAAAGACGGAGCGCCTAAGCTGCTCATCAGTAAAGCTTGCGAAATCGGCAAGCCTCCCTCGCACAGCTCACTGAGTTCGGCAAAGCATCTTTCACTATATGTTCTACTTGAGTCATCAATTGCACCCGAGCAGGCGGCTTGGTAAATAAGGTCAAGTGCCTGTTGAACTCCAAAGACTTTGACTAAAGCGACAAGGGCATTATGGCGCAGTAAGTCATCCGGTTTGTTCAATTGATCGAGTAACTGTTCCACATCTTCAGGTTGCAAAAGTTCCAAAACTGAGACGCTCGCACGAGCTGCAAGCACTTGGCTGCCCTCTTGGATTTCAGAGATCAGCAGTGTTTTCAGCTTAGTGCGATCTGCTGACTCTAGGTTTTGGACGTTGATGTCTTGCACGCCAACGATCGCCGCCAGTCTTAAGTAAGCGTCTTCATCCTGTTCGAGACCTCGGATTAAGGATTTGACCTGATCCTCTGTAGCCAGTAGCTCCGGGTGAAACAAAAGGTTCGCTACAGCTTTAGAATCATCCCAACGGTTCATAATAGAAGCGATCGCCGCTCGATCATCCGGGTCTGGATTGCCCAAAGCTATACGAGCATCTACGGCTGTGGAGCGATTTTCTGCTGACAAGAAAGAATGCAATACTGTTGATATAGCCACTAGGGTACTACTCCTCGTTTCCATGCATAGACTCTAAGAACTTAGGTAGGCCTGTGTACTTATTACCATCTTTATCTTCAATGGTTACGTTCGTCATGTCGATCCCACGCGCTTGCATCGCCAGACATAGCCGGGCAAGATGGGCCGTTGTTGGTTTATAGTGTCCGCTGAAGCCCCGCACCTTTTCCAGTGTCCCTGCGTTTGCTACGATCATTCCAGCCGTATCTACAGGCAATCCACTGAGGAATGATGAGTGTTGAATAACTTTTTTCACGTTATCCTGAACACTAACGTCGCCCTTCTTAGCCGAGAAGAGTTCTCCATCCGACATAACGATTGCATCGCCACCGCCATCAGTTGTAAGGAGCGTTTGCTCGGTCCCTTTATAGACCATTCCACCCCCGAAGTGAAGCTGGGTGTCCGCACGGGCTTGGTCATCTAGATATTCAGTGCTATGGGCAGTTGTGTTAGGATTGAATTTCTTGCGCTTTTCTAGAGCTTGTTCCATCTCCCGATCTACATACTCGTTTAGGCTCAACTCTGAATCGGACGCAACCCAATTTTTCACATACCTTGTTGCCCCTTGCCATTGCCGAGTTAGTACAGCCTCCATCACATAGTTGAGGTTTGTCAGCCTCAACTGTCCCCCTTGGTTTCCAAGCACCTCACAAATTCGAGAGCGCAGCGTCTCTTCTTTATTCCAAATGCCCGCCATCGTACTCTGTTCATCTTCCTTGAGGTGCGCCCATAAAACAGCAGCTTCGTCGGCTCCACTTCGCGGCGTTACCTCCGGTGCTTCATCTGTGGACAAACGAACATGCAAGATCTCGCCAACAAGCTTCATTTCTTGTATGAGTTTAGCTTCGAGGGGCCTGAAATATTGCTCCTTGAGTCGGTTACTCTTCCAGTAGTTATCTCCTTTTTTATCGAGTTCGGTGAACCTCTTGCGAAGCTCGAGGAGAATTTTAAAAGCACCTGCGTTATCGTTGTCTTGCCTCTTTTGTTCGTAACTGTTTTTCTTCTTGCCATAGTTCTTGGCTGAAAGTGTTCCAGACCACGTAGTTTTTTCTTTACGGGCATTCGCTTTCATCGTCGTGTATTCTTGGGTGGTAGCCAGAGCGCGTTGGATGGTGGGCTTTGTACTACTTTGCTGAACTACATGGGTTAACTCATGGGCAATTAGCTTTTGTCCTCTCTGGCTCCCTGGTTGATATTCCCCACTCTTAAAAAATACATCTTGCCCTGTTGTAAATGCTTTGGCTTGAATCGATTCATTTAGGCGATCGGCACGACTATCGGTATGAACACGCACCCCAGAAAAATCTGCGTTCATAGCGGTTCCCATAGAGCGCTGTAAGCCTTCCTGTAAGGGTTTTCCAGTTCCTCTAGCTCGATGAATGGAAGATTCTAATTCTGTTGATGCTTCTCCTGTAGCGATCGCCTCTTGCCGTTGTACCATCGGTTTCATTTGCATCTCCTCATCCCCTTCTGGTCCCATTTCCCGTTGCAGAGTGGATGGGGTTTGAGGCGTATGTATCGTTTCTACTACATCTTGCGCCACTTGATCGGCTTGTTGTTCATAGGGATCGTGGGGTTGTCCGATCTCTAATTTGGCTTGTACTCCGGCTGAGTACCGCAGTCGCTCTAGAGGACTAGATTTGCGACTCTCACTGGGTTTCCACTCCGGGAGTTCGCTGCCTGTTTTCCTCTGTATCTTGGGTTGTACAACTGGGGGAACAGCATACTGAGGCGCTTTTTCTTTTTGTGCCAATAGAGATTGGCGGGGCGAAATTCGGGTTTGGCGGCGGCGAGGATTCATGATGAAGATGAAGACAGAGGAGTTTACCCTTTAGTATAAGGGATGATTTAAGCATTCTCCAAGATGCGAAATTCATCGATTGTGTGTCGAGCTATTAAGTCAATGCAACAGATATGATGGGAAACAGATAAGACTGCAATCTGGATTATGAAAGTTGAGCCAATGAGCGATCTCCACCCCCCCCTTACAGACGCTCAAGACCTGGAAACCCAGGTCATTAAGAACCCAGAATCTCTGATCGATCCTTTGATTGAAGCGATCTCCATTATTCGATCTTTTCTCCATCTCTACATTGCCCAGAAACAAGGGGAAGAGGGGGTGGAGTTTCTCGATCCTCTCCCGGATCTCGAAGCAATCAAACGAATGGTGCAAAACTTAGGTACTCTCAAAAATTTAAGCCAAACGTTTGCCCTATCCCCATTTGAAGTCAGTATTTTACTCTGTTGTGCGGGACAAGCCATCGATCCAGACTTTCCGAATCTGTTGGCGATCGCCCACAATAATCCTGACTGCAATTATCCCACATTTCAACTCGCCCTAGAGTGTTTGCCCCAACCCCATTGGGATGCTTTTACCGAAACTCGTCCCCTGCGAAAATGGCAACTGATTCATTATGCTACCAGTCCAGAAGTAACCCGTGCCTGTTTGCAAATTGATGAAGCCATTTTGCACTATTTAATGGGAGAATCCTATCACGATCCCGTTCTGGCAGCAGCCCTTAACCCAGTTCAAACCTTAACCACAACGGTTCTGCAACCTTCTTATGAGACGATTATCCATCAAGTGGTGTCTGTATTTGAGGGGAATTCTAGGACTCAACCGATTATCCAATTATGTGGCCCGCTCAGGGAATCACAGGCAGAAATAGCGACCCAGATTAGCCAATCTTTAGACTTTCCCCTCTATCGTCTACCCAGTGATGCTATTCCCAAAGAGCGGCAGAATCTGCAACGGTTAGTGATGCGTTGGCAGCGCTGGTGTGCCCTTTCACCGAGTTTGTTATGGGTAGAGGTGAATGAATCGGAAACAGCAGAAAGCCGCCCCTCACTTTTGTCTCCCTTTTTACAGTCTCTTCAAGTCCCAGTTCTCGTTGCTACCGATGAACGGTTACCCCTCCCCCATACCATGAACTTTGATGTAGAAGCCTTGCAATATGGGGAACAACTGGGACTGTGGCAAAAAGCATGGCAAGATTATCCAGAAGATTTAGAGCCATATTTGTCATCCTTAGCGGCTCAATTTCGCTTATCGGCAATGATGATTGAAACCGCTAGTGCAGTCGTGCGATCGCAGCTCGATTTATCTCCTAAAGTCATCAGTGAGAGACTTTGGGAGTTTTGTCGGTTGCAAGCCAGACCGGAATTAGAAGGATTAGCGCAACGTATTGACGTGAGAACCACTTGGGAAGACTTCGTACTTCCGGAGCGAGAAAAAGGGCTTTTGCAGCAAATTCTGATTCATGTGCGCCGACAGGCAACCGTCTATCAAAATTGGGGGTTTGCGGCCAAAAATCAGCGCGGGTTGGGGTTAACGGCGTTATTTGCCGGAACCAGTGGCACAGGCAAAACAACGGCGGCTGAAGTGTTGGCGCATGAACTACATTTAGATTTATTTAGGATTGATTTAAGTGCGGTAATGAGCAAGTATATTGGCGAAACGGAGAAGAATTTACGCCGTATTTTTGATGCCGCAGAAAAGGGGGGAGGGATTTTACTCTTTGATGAAGCGGATGCCCTATTTGGTTCGCGCACGGAAGTGAAAGATAGCCACGATCGCCACGCCAATATTGAAGTAAGTTATTTGTTACAGAGAATGGAAGCTTATCAAGGATTAGCGATTTTAACCACTAACTTTAAGGATAACTTAGATCGAGCTTTTATACGTCGCCTACGTTTTATTGTTAATTTCCCCTATCCAAAAGCGCCAGAGCGCAGTCAAATTTGGCAGCGTGTTTTTCCCAAGCAAACTCCGACAGAGGGCTTGAATTTTAAGAAATTGGGACAATTGGATGTTACCGGCGGAAATATTAAATCGATCGCGCTAAATGCAGCCTTTTTAGCTGCTGATGCTGAAGAACCGGTAAAAATGAAGCATATTTTGGAAGCGACGAGAACAGAATATTTGAAATGGGGGCGATCGCTCACTCGTGCTGAAACTCAGGGTTGGGATCTCTCTTGAGCTAAGGTTCATTTTGCTCCATTATCCCTGATTGGCTTCCATTTTGGCTAAAATTTGTCGAATCATCATTTTATCTTGGGCTTGGGGGAGATAGTACAAATAGTCTTCTAAATCTTGGGTGGCTAAACTCCAGTTGCCTAATTCATAGGAGATTAAACCGCGATCGCGCAATTCCATAGGCGCTTGGGGAAATAACAATAAAATCCGTTCAATGGCAGCCAAGGCGCGATCGATTTGATGATTGTGCAGATAAATCACTTTCAGATTCGTCAGCATTCGCGCTAAAAACTGTCGAGGACTGACAGGGGCTAGATATTTAGGTTTTAATTCTATCGGTTGTCCATAAATCTGGGCTAACCGCTTGGCACAATCTTCAGGAAATAAGACTTCTCCTCGATCAAAGGCATCAACAAAAATTCCTACCTCTTCAAAATCAGGACGAATCAAAAAATGACCCGGCATTCCAATGCCCACCATAGGAAATTCTAGCCGTTGGGCAAGTTCTAAATAGACTAAAGCCAGGGTGATAGGGATACCCGTACGTCGGTTAAGGACTTCATTTAAGAAGCTATTGCGCGGATCGTAATAGTCTTCGGTATTCCCTCGAAAACCGAGCTGCTCATACAGATAATCGTTAATCGTTTGGATAACACGCAAGGGATAGCGCTGACTCGGTAGCTGGCTTTGGATCTCTGCTGCCATGCGATCGAGTTGTTGCAGGTATTCAACCGGGTTGAGTTCAGGATAGGCTTCAGCAGCAATGTAAAGGGCTGCCTTGGCTAGGGAGATGGAGGCTTCTGGTTGCTGTATTTCCTGATAGAACTGTTGTCTGGTTCTAGAAAAGTCCATGATCCAAAATTTATTTTTTTCATTTTGTCCTAGTGTGGCATACCTGCACCCATCTGTTGTCTGAAATGCTTGCTAATTATAGGCTTTGTTAATCCAGACTAAAAAAGTCTGGATTGTTTGACGACCCTTGACCCCCGGTGATACGATGCCAATCGAGGATCAGAAATCGCACGTTAAACAAAGAGGAAGACAAAGCTTATGACCCTTGCCACTGAAACCCTAAATCAGAGTTCCCAAGCTGCCTGTGAAAAGTTAGTCTGTAAAGAGTGCGGCACAACCTATAAACTCGAAGCCAAGCATGTGTGTGAAGAATGCTTTGGCCCCCTAGAAGTAAGTTATAACTATGACCGTTTGCGCCAGCAAGTTAGCCGTGAAACTATTGAAGCCGGCCCCAACTCCATTTGGCGTTATCGTCAGTTCCTTCCTCTACTGAGCGATAACGTGATTGATGTGGGTACAGGGATGACTCCTCTTCTGAAGGCGAATCGCTTGGCGCGGCAATTGGGTATCAAAAATCTTTATATTAAAAATGATGCGGTAAACATGCCGACCCTGAGTTTTAAGGATCGGGTGGTCTCGGTTGCCCTATCAAGAGCGAGAGAATTAGGGTTTTCCACCGTATCTTGTGCGAGTACCGGAAACTTAGCGAATTCTACTGCGGCGATCGCAGCCCATGCTGGTTTAGACTGTTGCGTATTTATTCCTGCCGATCTCGAAGCCGGTAAAGTATTGGGAACCCTAATTTACAATCCCACCCTCATGGCCGTCAAAGGCAACTACGATCAAGTCAATCGCCTCTGTAGCGAAGTTGCCAATACCTACGGCTGGGGATTCGTCAACATTAACCTGCGCCCCTACTACTCCGAAGGCTCCAAAACTCTAGGCTATGAAGTCGCCGAACAGCTCGGTTGGCAACTGCCCGATCATGTCGTTGCCCCTCTAGCCTCCGGTTCCCTCTACACCAAAATTTACAAAGGCTTCCAAGAATTTATCAAAGTCGGCTTAGTTGAAGATAAATCGGTACGCTTTAGTGGCGCTCAAGCCGAAGGCTGCTCTCCCATCGCCTCCGCGTTCCGGGAAGGACGGGACTTTATCGCCCCAGTCAAACCCAACACGATCGCCAAATCGATCGCCATTGGTAACCCCGCCGATGGAGTCTATGCCCTCGATTTAGCCCACAAAACCAATGGTAACATCGAATCGGTTACCGATCCTGAAATCATTGACGGCATTAAACTCTTAGCAGAAACCGAAGGCATCTTCACCGAAACCGCAGGCGGAACCACGATCGCCGTCCTCAAAAAACTGGTCGAAGCCGGTAAAATTGACCCCGATGAAACCACCGTCGCCTACATTACCGGCAACGGCTTGAAAACTCAAGAAGCCGTTCAAGGATATGTTGGCGAACCCCTCACCATTGACGCAAATCTAGAAAGCTTTGAACGGGCAATGGAGAGGGCGCGCACCCTCGATCGCCTAGAATGGCAACAAGTATTGGTCTAAATCCTTAGCCCAATGATTCGTTAAATCCGGAACGGGGAAATTATTTTCCCCGCTATCTCCAAATCACAAAAAGAACAATACTGCAATCATGGTTAAAGTTTTAATTCCTACCCCTCTACAAAAATACACCAAGGATGAGGCAACCGTAGAAGTACAAGCAGCAACAGTTGCCGAACTTCTTGACGCTTTAGAAACAAAATGCCCAGGGATTAAACCCCGTATCTGCGACGACTCTGGAAAACCTCGCCGCTTCTTAAATATTTATGTGAAGGAAGAAGACATTCGCTTCTTAGATGGCACAGCAACACCACTCAACGAAGGGGATGAAGTAAGCATTGTCCCCGCAGTTGCTGGTGGCTAATCTTCTTCTGATCTCACGTGCATGAACTCAACTCCATTTTCCACAGCCTAAAAAGCTGTGGTTTTTTTATATAGGGTTTGCTGAACAAGTGATCTATGGAGGCTCAGGAACAGGAAACGATATGTATAGCAGAAAAGGAGTTGGTTCGGACAGTTAGATGATGGTTTAAGGCAATAGGCAACAGGCAATAGGCAACAGGCAATAAGCAATAGGCAATAGAAAATGTCCTAACTCTCCTTTTCTCTACTATACGAAACGGTCACGGTGTACTCTAGAACAGCACTTCGCAGTCTATAGCAAGGCGAGATGGCATTCTCCTGTATTACCGATTGCCTATTGCCTAGCGCGAAGCATAATCTTCAAACCCTTATAGGCAAAGCTTTTTAGCTAAAGCGATAGAGCCATACAAAAATTTTTTTGCCATAACCCTTGACATTCTTGTATTATGCTGTGTAGTATAGTGAATGTAGAGAGCAAGGAAGTCAGATGTGTCCCACCTGAACCCTTGCTGTTGAACCTTGAAAACTGAATAACCGAAATTTTTCTTTAAGGGTTTGTTAATGACTGTTTAGGAGTCAAAACAGTGTTCCTATTGTATCAACGACTGTCGAAAACAGTCAAAAAAGATCCACCGAATCAATCAAACTCTCCGGCTCGAACAAGCAAGCCATCGGAGGGTTTACAAACCAAAACTCAACTTATATCCATCTATTTTTTAGAACGTCGATTTCTTTTGTAATCCCCAAAGGAGGTGTCAAGATGGTACATATTCGATTTGAAGGACGCTCCTATGATGTGACTGAAACCCAACTAGAAATTAACGGTAGTATGAATGATACAGTCCTCAAGGATCGAATTGCACGTCATCTTGAAGTTGGAGTTTATCGCTTAAATGACTATGTTATCGATCGCCGCCCTAGTGGTGACATTATTATCCGTCCTGAAGCGGTTTATGGGTAAAGTTTAAATCTTCTCAACTCCTGAACCGCAGGCTTTGGACAATCTACTCCCAAACAAGAATCGCCAGAGGTGAACCATGAAAGCACCAAACTGTAACGAAATTTGTCCCTGGGTTCGCAATACCCAAAACCTAGATCACTACGTTTGCCTCAAGTGCGGTCAGGAGCGTTTCTTAAACGAAATCCAATCGAATAAACCGCCATTAGGGTTACTGGTTCTGATGCTAATGGCGATCGTTCTAACGATCTTTGTTCAAGAAGGAAAAACCCCCGAACAACCAGCACCCCAACTGGACGCACTCAGCACCCCTTGAAAAACAAGATTTAGAGGGATATAACTGTACCGTACCCCAACAGGTTCAGCATACATAAATGGTGTCTCTTAAAAAGACAATGTGGGTTCGATTCCCACCATCCGCCCTTCATCTTGGCGGATGTCGCTCAATTGGTAGAGCAACAAAACAAATATTGCTGAGTTGACTTGTACGGTACAGTTTTGAGGAATAAATTCGCACCGCGCCCTAACTCAAAAAGCTTACATATTAGCTCATTGGTAGAGCATTCGACTCTTAATCGACTGGTAGCAGGTTCAAATCCTGTATATGTGCCCCAACGCTTTTTGTGACTTGCGCGGTGTGCTCTTCATTCCTTCCCATTTTTCTTTCCTCCTCCCCTATTTACAGGGTTACAAAATATAAAAATTATCATTTCGCGCCCCGACTCATCAAGCTTACATATTAGCCAAATGGAAAAAGGCGCTTGATTTAGGCTCAAGAACATGCGGGTTCGATTCCCGTGTATGACCCAACAGCTTGTTGAACTTGCGCGAAATGACCTTTTTTTTAAGCGCTGTGCGCTGGTAATCGGTAAAGCGGTTTTACCTTACAAATCATTATTAATTGTTTAATTACAATCGCGCCCCAACTTAAATCGCCTACATACTCTCCACCAACTAAACCGGTGCGTACTTGGAGTTGTACGCTGCGAGCCTGAACCGATATTAGCAGGCATAAAAAGCGATTTTAACTTGTGCGGTAATGTTATTCTTAGAAACCCGGTTTCTAGCGACAAGTTTATACGAATTATCTATAAAAGTTTGTCTTATATGTCTAGGAGATGAACCATGGTAAACGTGAAAAATGCAGAGCAAGATCTGCGTTTGGAGATGCTGAACTCCTTGCTCACCACTCCCCACCGGAAATTGCAAGAAGTGGCTGAACTCCATGACCTTTTAGTTCAACTTGACCCAATTTTTTATGGCCACTTGGCCGTATGGTATCAGCACAATGGGGATGTGCGCGACCATAAAGAAGTGTTTGTGGGTTCTTTGCTCACCAGCCAACTTCCCGAACACCGTAGTGCTGGCTTTGTGATGTTGCAACAGTTCCCTCCTTACCAAGTGGCGCGGATTGTGGACTTTATGAAGCAATTTCAAAAGAAAGTGCCCCGGTGTGCGCGGACGGCAGTGACTCGCTATCTGCGGAAGCGGGAAGGCAACCCGAAACAATTCGATCGCGCCGCTCTGCGAGGTCGCAAAGCGATGAAGCATCTCTATGCTACATTGCACATTAAGCCCAATGAACGGGCGAATGCGGTGTTGTTTAAGGACAATCCGCCAGATGATAGTTTGGCGTTTGCCCTGAAGCAAGTGGCAAAGGCGGCAACTCCCACAGAGCAAGCACAACTGATTGTTAAGCATGGCATTCCCTATACCATTGCCATTGGTGCGGTAAAACAAGTTACCCCGACGGTGTTGGTGGCGCTGATTCATGCCATGTCTCCTCAAGAGACGATCAATAACCTGAACTCTCTGAAACAACGGGGAGCCATGAATCACCCAGAGGTGAAGGCGCTGATTGATGAGAAGCTCGAAGCGGCTCAAAAGGCGAATCGGGTTTCGGCACTGAAGGCGCAGGTGGCATCGGATGCTACGGAACTGGATGGGGAAACTGTGGAGAAGCTGGAGGCGATCGCCAACACCCAAGTGAAAAAGCGGGGCAGCATTGTTAAACCGACGGCTTTACTTGTGGACAAATCCGGCTCTATGCATCGCGCGATCGCAGTCGGTAAGCAGCTTGCCGCCTTGATTTCCGGCATTACCACCGCCGATTTGTTTGTTTACGCTTTTGATACCGTACCCTATGCGGTCAAAGCGCAAGGTAAAGAACTCACCGACTGGGAAAAAGCCTTTAAGCACATTAACGCTGGAGGTGGAACCAGTATCGGCTGTGCGGTGGAAGCCATGCGGCGCAACCGTCACCGGGTAGAACAAATCATCCTGGTCACTGACGAAGGTGAAAACAGCCATCCCTACTTTGTAGATGCTTTAGATGCCTATCGTCGAACCCTGGAGATTCTCCCCAATGTAATCATTATGCGCGTGAACTCTAGCTATGATTTCGTAGAAGCGCAGTTGAAGAAAAAGCAGTTTCCTGTAGAAACCTTTAACTTCAAAGGGGACTACTACTCCTTGCCGAACTTGGTTCCCCTGTTGTCTCGTCCCTCTCGGTTAGAGCTGTTGATGGAAATCCTTGAAACCGCTCTACCGGTACGTCAAGACTAATCGGAAAACCTCCTCATTCACTGGGGAGGTTTTTTTATGCCATTGTGAGTTTTTGTAAAATTTAAATCCTGTTCGTTAAATCACTATGATACGGTAGTGAATAACGAGAGAGCATTTTTAAATGATTTTCAACTGTGTGCCCCTTCTCGATTTTGATTCACCTCACTTATAGCGCTTTGCGCTGTAACGGATTACAGTATTATTAAGATTAAATCAAGGATTAATAGATATGCCACTTAAATTAAAAACCAAAAAACCTATATTAATAGACTCTGAAGGTTACGCCTCTGGGAAAATAATAGCGATAGAGTTTAGACTTAACACAAAAAGGTATAACCCTTTAGAAGGTGTAGAATACGAAACCGGCGATCGTTATAATTGGTTAGTGAAAACTACAACAAAGAGTTTGAGTTTCCGTAGGAATCTAGACTTTTTTACGCAAACAAGAATAGACCATAAAAAACATACATACACTGACTCATGTAATTATAATAAAGAGAGAGAAGACTATAATGAATTAACAAGGGTTTTACTTAATTCAGGGGCGTTTCCCGAAGAATTTTTATTTTCTGAATTGATCGATATAGCGACTATTAAATATGATTCATATGGATTTGAGTACAAGGAAGAGATAGACTTTTATAGGTTGAATAAAGATTTAATAGGAAGGCGTATTAAATTTCAACTTTATGATTGTTTAAACCCCAAAATAAAAACCTACTCAATTAAGCTAGACGAGCGCTACGATAACCCGACCATAATACTCCATAAAAAGTCTTATTCAATGGGAAAATTAGTCAGCGATCGCTTACCTCATGAGTCACCTCAACGCACTGAAGACGATATCAAGAATTTACAACTACTCACCTTCGGTGTAGACTCAGAAAATCTCAAACGACAGGAAACTCAAATGAACCCCCAAGCTAAAGAACGTAAAAAAACCATCAAAGCAATACAAAAGCGGGAAGACTATAAAGAATTAATCAAGCATACCCCACTTAATAAATTGGAGTATCACCAGGTTGACGGATACTATCCTTTTAATGAGTTTAAGGATGATTTTTTGTTTTATTATTACACCCAAAGCAAAGGCATTATAGATTATGCAACTTCGTTAGCGAATGAGGATATAATATCTCTGCGGTTGGGTATTGATAGTATCATCGCTACTGACTGTAAGTTCCTCTGGCTTAAGGATGAACTACTATCCGCATTTAGGCAAACCTCAATACCACCATTAGCGGAAATAAAAGAGGTTGTGCCCATTATTTGTCTTTTTCCTCCACTTGATTCATTTTATGAGTACCGCATCCGCTATATTAAAATCTTGACTACTAAGCTCAATAAAACAAATTACGCTCGACTTTATGATAAAGAAAGAGTTCATTTATTTCCCGACCCGATACCACCAAGCGATCTACAAAAAGATGTATTGGCAACTACGATTAGAATCTACACCACGACTTACGACTTCTTTACTACATTTCGAGTAATTGATGGGGTCTTACATAAGAACAATAACCAAATAGAAACGGGTGTATACTACGAAGAAAAAGATAAAGCGTTTATTAACTCAGTCAATGATATATTTTTTAATCTTTTGCTTTATCTATCTACTAAGCCAGAGCTAATTGAAGCGCCACTAAAAATCTCCACTAAAGCAGGCGGGAAAGGGTTTGGCAAGACGCAAAAACGCTTGTTTGATCCTCAAGTTATCGGCTCCGATTACCGTCAAGTTTACGATTACGAAGCCCCACCAGACGTATACGATATCACAGAAAGACACCCTACACCCCGTACCCACTGGAGGATGGGACACTGGAAAAGAGTAGCTTACGGCAAGGACAGAACAGAGAGACGCTGGCAGTGGATCAAGCCCGTTCTTGTCAATCCTGGCGCTTACCCCTCTCAAGATCGATTGTTTTGAGACATTATGGCAACCATCACCTTAGAAGTTCCCGATGCACTCGTTCCCCATCTTAATGCTTTAGGCGATCGCCACTAACACAGCAATAACATAGCCTCTGAGGTAAACCATGAATGCACAATTGATGATCCAACCCTCCTCTTTTATTGATGCTGGTATTCAAATTAAGCCAGTTCGAGGGTTATTCTTATTCAAATTTAGTGAAGACCTGCAAGAGCGACTGGAGGGCCTGAACGAAAAACAGCGAGAGTCACAGCTATCACCCGATGAAGCAGTAGAATTGACTGGAATGTTGGAACTAGACCGAATTTTCACGCTGCTTAATGCAAAAATTATTGCTGAGTACGAATAAATATGGCAATTTCAAAAGAGATTCGGCAACAGGTTCGAGAACGAGCTAAATACCTGTGTGAATACTGCCATTCCTCTGAAGAAGCCAGTGCAGCACGGTTTGAAATCGATCACATCCAACCGCGATCGCGTGGAGGGGCAGATACATTTGAAAATTTGGCTTTGGCTTGTCAGCGATGTAATGGCTACCGTTACAATTTCACAGAAGGGACTGACCCAGAATCTCAAATTTCTACTCAGTTGTTTAACCCACGGCTGCATCAGTGGAATGAGCATTTTGTTTGGCAGAAAGGCGGTCTAGTAATTCGAGGCAAGACTTCCATGGGGCGTGCAACGTGCGATCGGTTAGATTTGAATGACCAAGAGCATAATGATGGGGCAATTGTTAAAGCCCGTCGTTTTTGGATTCGGGGCGGTTGGCATCCACCATCAGATGACACCATTGAATCCTGACGAACTCGTTCCCCATATCAATGCTTTAGGCGATCGCCTTCCCACTGTACTACAACAAAGCTTACAAGCCCCACTCCCCAACCACGTCTATCACTACATCCTCAACTTCCTTTCATTGAGGCGAACAGAGTTGGGGACGATCTCTGAGGTTCATGGTAGGATTAGGGAAACTATCTCAATTCCCCTTAAAGTGTTGAAAAGTGTAATACCATTTCTCTATGATACTGCGCTTAATGAAATGCTCCAGACCGTTTCTTCTAGAGAAATTATTAGTTGCAAGATTAAAGAGAAAGAGCCTGTCCATTGAGATTATGGTCGATCAAAAAAATCATGCTTTAACTTCACGTTTGGCTTTGGCTGCTCGCAGTTTTTCCCATGCTGCTTCAGTTCCGAGTTTCGGGGGCATGGCAGCAATTTTCGCAATCAGATCCCGATTTTTTTCTTCATAATATAGACGCAGTTCTTCCGCTTCCTTAAGAACTTGCTGATATTCCGCTTCCACCAGAGCGCAATTTTCTTCAATGTACGTTAAAGCGCTGTTTATTTGTGCTTCTGTTAGGTCAAATAATCCCCGGATAAACTTAGACGGATATTGAGCAGTCACATAGTCCATGATATCGTAGATCGTGATCCGTGTTCCGGCGATGGTCAGTCCTCGTTCTGTACGGATAATCCCAGTTTGTTCATCGGATGGGTTGGTCATGATTTTTTCCAAAAAATCTAGTGCCTGAAGGTCAATTTCATTCTATCCCTTTATTCGTCTGCAAACTCTGCCTCTATCATTCGCTGTACCACTTCCAGTAAAAGTAAGCATGAGCCAAAATATCGCGCAAGCCAGCAATTTTACGCCATTAAGCTTCTGGATGTTGCGATCGCATTTCTTCAGGAATATTTTTGACCGCTTCTCCGATAATCTCCAAATTCCGTACCACCGCATCATAGGTGCGTTCATCGGTTGGGAACTCTTCAAACGTCATTCCTTGGCTGTATCGCTTGACTTTAGCACAAGACGTGAGGATATCTTCCAAGTACAGACGCACACTACGCGACATAAATTGCCTCCTGTTCTACCGTAGAACGAATCAGAGGTTTGAGCATTACTCTACTCACCAAATCTACTCGCGTTCCTAAACGATCTTCCAGATAAAACTTGACATCCATATAGCGATCGAAGCTCACCAATCCATCAAATTCTACTAAAATATCCACATCACTATCCGGTGTGGCTTCATCCCTAGCAACAGAGCCAAATATCGCCAGCGAAGTTACGCCAAACTCTTTTAAGGCTTGCTGGTGTTGTGCCAAAATCCCTAATACTTTGTCACGGATAATCCCAGTGGGTTTGTTGGATGGGTTGGTCATGATTTTGTCAAAAAAACATGATGGCTAAAAATCAATTATAGCCCTTCTTCCTTGGGACAGGTTATCAATATAGAAATTCCTCAAGTTATCGAAAATGATTAGTGAATTAGATCGAGTTGTTTTAACCACAGATTTACCAGAGTATTATTTCAAAACTGGCGATATTGGCACGGTGCTGTTAGTCCATCAAGAAGGTTTGGGCTATGAAGTAGAATTTATCACCATCACCGGAAAACCGCTTGCGATCGTTTCTTTGTTTAATTCTCAAGTTCGGGCGATCGGTGACAGAGAAATTGCCCAAGCACGAGTTTTGACCTAATTATTCATTTATATTTTAAACCAACAAATTAAGCTGTGGCAAATTCGGTGAAATGCCGTTTGCTAGGATGATGGAACCCTAAAACAATATCATTTTGAGGAATGCCCGCAGCGAGTAAATCATCGACAATGCAGAAATTCGTTACGTCTTGTTCCACCCAAACTTTGCTATCTTTAATTTTCAAATAGATAATGATATGCTGCACTAGCTTTTCAGCCTGCCAGCCAAAGCGAAACCAAAGATATTCATCTCTAATTTCATCTAAAGCTAGGCGATCGCTGACTTCACATTCAGGATTTTTCTGAACTTGATGGATCTTCATACCATAATATTCGGTCAAAATTCGTTTTATGATCGAGCGGTAATTTTCCAAGTCAGCCATTTGACCAGTTCCTCCTTCACTGTATCTACTACCATTAAAAAAACTCGATTATCTTTAATCACTGCTTGCACAGATTTTCTTTGAAAAAAATCTTCATAGATCAGACGATCAATCGCTAAATACAATGTATTGTCCCAATGCCCCATGAAAGTCATACATTAGGGATTTTCCCACAAAACTTTTGACTTCAACAACTATTTTTTTGCCTTCTCGTTCTGCGGCAATTGGTTTTTCGGCTGCTAGATCCGCATAAAGTTCAGCATCTTCATATTTGATGAAGTAAGGATCAGCGGTAATGAGCCAACCTTCTTTAATTAAGGCGTTCTTGACCGCATCATGATAAATGTCTTTGGCAGGCATAGTGTAAGGGAATCCATAGTAATTTTAGTTTACACTACATAGGGTAGTTTCAGTGTGGCGATCGCTAATTTACCCGCACCCGAATTAAAACCTCCTCATTCACTGGGGAGGTTTTTTGGGGCCATTGCGATCTTTTGTAAAATTTAAATCTTGTTCGTTAAATCACCGTGATAAAGTAGTGGCTGAAGAATTCAGCTAGTCCAAGCTACAATCATGCAAGAATTTGGTTTAACTCTACCCCAAACCCAACTCATGTATAGCTTAGAATACAATTTGGTACTCACGGATATTAAACTAGAGGAACATAACCACAAAAAGCTGTTAAAGATTACTTGGCTGGAAAAATGGCGAGATTCCATGAATCTCATCCTGCAAAACCAGCAACTGAGTAACCCCTCTACAGAAGTTGTAGAATTAATAACTAATTTCGACCACCTGAAAGTCAAGGCTAGAGAACAAGCCCAAGAAGTTGAACCTAAATTTTCACTCTATTTGATTTTATTAGAATCAACTCTATTTGTCCCTTATTATCCTATCCTCGGAGAGGCTAGAGATGGACAGTTTAAGGGTTTGAAGTTTGCGAATCCAAACCTGATTGAAGATAAGCTTAAATCCTTTGCCCAACTGTTTAATCTAGATTCCCAATGTATTAAACGCTTTCAATCTCATCACAAAGAAGCGCTTGACGGGATTAAGGGAGGATTTAATCCATGGATTACCGGCACAGTCGGAGCGGTGTTTTTAGCCGCAGTTGCTGCATTGGGAACGCCTATTATTGCTGGTATTCTTGCCCCCATTATTGCCCCTGGTTTGTCAGGAGCGGCGGCAGTTTCTTCGGTATTGGCATTTTTAGGTGGAGGGGCGATCGCCGCCGGAGGCTTCGGAATGGCAGGTGGTGCTGCTGTTATTGCCGGTGGTGGAGCCATCTTGGGCGCAGGTTCAGGAGTAGGCTTGGGGTCATTATTTGCCCAATCTCCCACCACTGCGATTAATGAAGCCGCCAAATTAGAAGTGGTAATGAAAGAGCTAATTTTTATCCAGAAAGATATCCGGTTAGCTCAAGAAATCATCAAAGAACAACGGCAAGGCATTCGCGCCCTAGAAGATGAACGAGATGAATTAATGTACAATAAGCAAGCGAATGAGGAGAAAATCAAGAAATTAGAAGAAGCCTTAGATTACTTGAAACGAGCCTTACAGCGCAACCAAGATTTGTTGTGATTCTATGACTTCAATCCATAGGATTTGCAATTAAGTGATTACCGATTCCCAGCGCATAGCCCTATGTCAGACTTATTTAACTTCAAAGATGATTTTTCTGTATCCCATCAGAAAATGTCAGGTATTCATCATGATTTCAATGCTCTTCGCCAGATTCAACAGCAAGAATCAAAACATTTAGAGCGTCTCAAAAAAGACATGCAAGACATCGCCGACATTTTAGGGGTTTCAGTCGATGAAATTTCATCCAACAATTCTCCCAAGTCTCCCCCTCTTAAGTCTGCCAGTTGGGACGATCAATTTTTCCTCAATAATCCTCTGGTTACCCTGGAAGAGCGGGCTAAACAAGAGGTATTGAAAAAACCAAATTTATTACCGCCCCTGTCTCAATTAGATTATGCAGTGGTGGGGATAACCGGTTTGGTAGCGACGCTCCTAGATTTCTTCGTGGTAGCCATTCCCAAAGATATCAATTATTTGGGAAAATATCAGCAAAAAGGTAGTCAATTTACTCGATGGTTGAGAACGTTGGGAATGGACAATGGAAAGTTACACCCATTTCTGAAATGGTGTGAAAAAGTCTGTAAGGTTCCCTATGATAAAAGTATTAGCTCCGATATTCCCGGATTAACGCCAAAAAACCATCGCTTACTGAGTTTAGGTCATGACCCCCTATTCGGGTTAATTTTTGGCATGTTTGATATCTTAAATGGTTCCCTGACGGCGTTTGATGTCCAAGGAAACCTAAAAGTTATTAAAACCTGGAATAGGGTTGGGGAAAATAAAATTTTTGCTCCCTTAATTTGGTTGGGGCATATTGTTTCAGATCTGTGTACATCGATGGGAGTTCCAATTCCCGGATGGGGGTTTACTCAGCTCTTGCAATTTGGCTCAATTGGCCCCAAGAATATGAGAATCGCCCAAACGGCCAACTGGATGTATGTGAATGGCTATGAATTGCGCCATTTATTGACCCTTTCGATGCCTGTGGCGGCGATCGATCTGGTGATTCGCAGCTATCATTATTTTTCCATCCTGAAGCCAGAACCCTCTGAATTAAAGGCTTCTATGGGTTATGGAGAAATAGAGAAGATTCAAGCCAACCTGAAGTTAAATAAAATGTTGCTGCTCTCACGGGCGATCGCCGTCAGTGGGAATGGGTTAAAAGTCTTCACCTATACCGGAAATCCCTTAGCAGTGAACCTCACTCAATGGCTGTTCCTGATTAAAGATAGCGTAGCCGTAGTTCAAGGGATGATGCGCGATAAGGCTCCCGAACAGCTCGTCAGAAATCGTCAGCAAATTAATCTCACTTGGCAGGATATTCTGGGGTAATCGAGTCCTGATGAATTGGACTTGAGATCCTCACCATTTTCATCCCTTTCTCCTGAGCCGACAAGACAGAGAAAGCTTCAAAAGCAAATATCTCATCTAAGCCTGTCCGATCAACTCTCAGTCTGCATAAATGAAGGCAATCTCAGCATCGGGGAGGAGGTAAAGTCTCTCACGGCTGTTGCTATTTCCTTTCTTCGAGAGTATCCACCACAACACGGGAACGATCATCATCGGCGATCGAATTCTCCTCAAGTATTTACCAACAAGTCATTCAATCAACCAAGTCATTCAATCAAGGTCAAAATTAAATGAATACAGATAAGTGAAAACTTTCAAATTCTAAAATTAGATATTCACTCTATGGGCACTTTTTTGAAAGGTTGAGTATACTGGGGAAGGGAAAGCCACAATTCCAAAATTTTTCCTTGGTTCTCCTTCAGGAAATTCGCTTAAATCTGACCATTAAATTTAGGGGCTAATTCTGATGTCAATCCAGCCGCGAAAATCTTCAATTTTTCGGTTTTATCAACGCGTTCCCTTACAGGTCTTTCTGATTTCAGCCTTTGTCATCCCCATTGTAACCGCCGTTGGTTTGGTAGCATGGATCTCTTTTGAACACAGCCGTCAAGCTGTTAACGAAGTGGCTACTCAATTGCGAAACGAACTCAGTCTTCGCATTGAAAAAGAGGTAGAAACTTTTTTGAAAACACCTCATCTCATTAATAATCTCAATGCCGATGCTATTAATCAAGGCTATATTGATGAAGAACAACAGCCCATTGATACCTCTCCTCGAGCTTGGCTTTACTTTAAGCAGCAGCTCAAACAGTTCCCCTACATTACTGCCGTTTATTATGCTAATAATAAGGGAGAATACATGGACTATCACTGGGGAGCGAATAATGATTTGCGGTTGGGGATATTCGGGCAATCGACAGGCTCAACCTATGAAGTCCATATGACTGATAGCGAAGGAAAACCTATAAAACGGCTGAGTAAAACTAGCGATGATTACGATTATCGAGAACAGCTATGGTACAAAGATCAAATTACCGCAGGCAAAACGAATTGGACACCAGTCTATAAATGGATTGATTCTCAGACCATTAATATTGACTTGGGGACTCCGGTTTATCAAGCCAATGGAGAAATCAAAGGAATTGTTGGTAGCTCTTTTTCTTTAGAACGGATCAGTCAGTTCCTGTCTAGTTTGGAAATTGGCGAATCCGGTCAGACTTTCATTATTGAAAGAAATGGGGCTTTTATCGCTACATCAACTTTAGAACCCTCTATTCAGAAAGGAATAAAGGAAGGATCTCCGCTTTTAACGTTAGAAGATCCGAGCGAAGGACCTTACAGTAGAATTACAGCAACTCAAAGCAAAAATATTTTAACTCGAAAGACGGCTAACTTTTTACTCGAAACCTTTGGTAATTTCGATAATATTACAAGCGGATGGCAATTGGAATTCGAGCTAGAAGGCGATCGCCAGTTTGTTCAAGTCACGCCAGTTCAAGATGAAGGGGGTATTGATTGGCTGATTGTTTTGGTTGTTCCCGAAGCTGCCTTTATGGGACGCGTTAACGATAATGCTCGCAATGCGGTTTTCCTTTGCATTGCCGCTTCTGTCAGCGTGGCGATCCTAGGCATTTTTTCTGCCCGCCGAATTGCTCAACCCATTCTTAAACTGAATGCAGCAGCAAAAGATATTGCCAGAGGAGAATGGGATAAAACAGTCAAGATCGATCGCACCGATGAAATCGGAGAACTGGCCAAATCTTTTAACCAAATGTCGGCACAACTGAAAGAATCTTTTACGACCTTACAAAAACGAGTCGCCGAACGCACTGCCCAATTAGAAGTTGCCAAAGAAAAAGCTGAAGTTGCCAACCAAGCCAAAAGTACCTTTATTGCCAATATGAGCCATGAGTTGCGCTCTCCTCTGAATGCTATTTTGGGATTTACTCAAATCTTAACTCGCTCTCAAACGCTCTCTGGCGAGCAACAACAAAGTATCGGCATTATCAACCGCAGTGGCGAACACTTGCTAAATTTAATTAATAACGTTCTCGATCTCTCAAAAATTGAGGCAGGGCGTATTTATCTCAATCAGGCGCTCTCACCCGAATTACAACAGCGACTGCGTCAAGCTACCCTCACGGGTAACAAGCAGAAAATGGCTGAAGTGATTTGCGCTATTGCTGAAAACAATCCCGATTTTTCTGAGGCGATCGCGATCTGTTTCCATAATTTTGAATATGATAGAATTCTAAGTCTAATTCCCCAATAGTACAGTGAAGCAGGATTGTAAGGCCGAACGACCGATCGCGGCTAGAGTCTTCCTGAACGAATCGTACATTTGAATCGACTATAGTATACTTAATTGACGTGATTAGAGAATTCCATGAATGAAGCCAAGCAACCTTCCCTGAAGATCGCCGTGGTAGGAGATGTACACGATCAATGGGAAAGTGCCGATGCACAAGCACTACATGCTTTAGGAGTGGATTTAGTATTATTTGTGGGTGACTTTGGCAATGAGTCAATTCCGGTGGTGGAGGAGATCGCCGCGTTAGACTTACCGAAGGCGATCGTTTTAGGAAACCATGATTGTTGGTATACTGCCTCTCCTTGGGGTCGGAAGAAATGTCCCTACAATCGTCAGTTAGAAGACCGGGTAAGCGACCAGCTCAAGTTACTCGGCGATACCCATGTGGGGTTTGGTTATCTCAATTTTCCCCAATTTCAGCTCAGTGTTGTGGGCGCTCGGCCCTTTAGTTGGGGTGGCCCCGTCTGGCAGAATGGAGGCTTTTATCAAGAGCGTTATGGTGTGAATAGCTTTATGGAATCTGCGGATAAAATTATCGCGGCTGCCCAGAAAACCGCCTATGAGACAGTCATTTTTATGGGTCATTGTGGCCCCCAAGGTCTTGGAGATCAACCAGAAGATATTTGTGGCAAAGATTGGAATCCTTTGGGGGGAGACTTTGGCGAGCCGGATTTTCGAGCAGCGATCTTGGGAACTCGAGAGCAGGGAAAACAGATTCCCTTGGTGACGTTTGGCCATATGCATCACCGTCTGCGCCACACCAAAGCACAATTAAGAGAGGCGATCGCTCAAGATAATCAAGGTACAATTTATCTTAATGCAGCTAGAGTCCCCCGGATTATCACCACTGCAACCGGGAAATCCCGCAACTTCTCCCTCGTTACCCTAGAAAACCAAACGGTTACCCAAGCGAGCTTAGTGTGGGTCAATCACCAGTTCAAAATAGAAAGTGAAGAAATTCTCTATACATACCGCCCATCTGCTGCCCAAATAGGCTATACTAATAGACTGTGACTGGAGAGGTGGCAGAGTGGTCGAATGCGCTCGACTTGAAATCGAGTGGGCGTTAACAGCGTCCCGGGGGTTCGAATCCCCCCCTCTCCGTTCCCTTGTCGGTTGAGTGAATCAGGTTTGCCCTCTTATGACTTCTACGATACAAATTGAGCATCAACCGAGCCGCGAATACCTGGATCAACTGGGAATCTGGGATTGGCCAATTTGGACAAAAGAAGTCTCTGAGTTTCCCTGGACTTATGACTGCTCAGAAACCTGTTACTTACTTACCGGCCAAGTCATCGTCACTCCCGATGGCGGAGAACCGGTCAAATTTGGTGAAGGGGATTTAGTTACGTTTCCCGCTGGACTCTCCTGTAGCTGGAACATTCTTCAACCGGTTCGCAAACATTATTCCATGGATTAATCCTTATTCTCTGACTGGTGCAAGCAGTCTACGGATGATGACCAAGAGCCAATAAAACATCCAGATACCGATCCAATTCGCCATCAGATCGATCAAGCTATAACTGCGGGCTGGAGAAAAAATCTGTAAGGTTTCATCAATGAGCGAAAAGATGGTGACTAAAATTGGCCCTAGGGGAAGAGATATTTTTCCCAGTTGAATCATCCGTTGTCCCAGGGCTTGATGGCTTAGAATTCCAGCAGTACCAATGAGAAATAAATGCCCGAATTTATCGTAATCGGCTACACGGGCAGGAATCCAGCGTAAATAAGCAGCTAGGGATATGAGCAACAATACGCCGAAATAGATCCAGAAGGCAATGATCCATCGGCGATCGGCTTTTTTAGGAGTAGGCGTTCTCATAAGGGAGCAGTAATGAGTCGGTCTGTATACAGACGCTCAATAGCGCGATCGCAGTTCCCTAAATTGTTCTGGTTTTTATTTTATCCTTGACGGTTAATTTCTTCTAAGAGCCACTCTTCTACAGGTTCTCCATCTTTGCGTTCAACGTGAATGGCGATCGCATAAACCTCAGCCGATCCCGGAGGTGCTGGAATTTGCTCAAACTCTATATTGTAGTCGTTGGGGTCTTGGTTATGCTCCTTGAGCCAATCATTCACTTTAATTTGGGCAAACAACGATTGTCCATCCTGGAACATACGGGTAATTTGCATTTGCAAGGTATAGGGAGTAAAACGGGGCATAGGCTAGTAATAAGGGATAAGAAAATAGGGGGATAGAATGCATCCTTATTCTGATTGTTGCAGAATTAAGGGTAAGTTGTCCTTGCCTCCACCAATAATAATCACTTTGCTGTTTTCAGATTCAGCTAATTTTTGCGTCGCTTCAATGGACTTAAGCTGTATAATTTGTGGCGTTAACCCTTGAGCCAGCAGTTTTTGGGCATCGGCAATGCCTTGGGCTTCTATTCGTTGTCTTTCTGCTTCTTTTTGCGCTTTTTCGATCTCAAATTCAATCTCTTGGCGCTCTTTTTCATTAATAAATTCCTGGCGCTCGCTTTCTTGTTGGGCAGCTAGTTTTTCCTGAATCGCCGCTTGAATGGAGTCAGGAAGGGTGACATTTCTGAGCAGAGCTTGATCGACGGTGAAGCCTAACGGTTGTAGTTGACTAATCAAAGAGTCTTGTAGCGTTTGGGCAATCTCTTGGCGCTTTTCTCCATAAATTTCACGGGCTTCATAACGGGCAGAAATTTCTCGAATCAGCGATCGAAAGCGAGAGATGATGATTTCGGTCTCATCTGTGCCAATATTTTCATAAACGTTGGCAACTTGTTGAGGGTCAAGTTTATATTGTAAACTGACATCCATACTTAGATTTAGACCTTCTTTTGAGGTTGCACTTACTGTTTCTTTAATGTCTTTGAGGCGAGTAGAAAACGTTGTGATTTTGGCCATAGGATTGGTCAAGTGTACGCCAGGTTTCAGGGGCTTTTCTTGAACTTTTCCAAGGATTTCGACAACAGCGACTTTACCCGTTGACATCACAACCAAGCATTGGGATAAAGTCGCCAAAAAACCAATTACACCAATCAGAAGAGAGATGACTCTGATTTGACGTTGGCGATGTTCGGGAATAGCATCAATAGAGGTACTGCCTAAGGCGATCGCCAACGCTAACAATGACGTGAGGAGATAGGGAATAAACATGATTGTTGCGAAGATCAGTACCTTTATAGGGTAGTTCAGGGTCGTTAACCTCTAGGGCAAAGGTAAAGAAAAGTTCACTATCTGTTATCTTGTGAAAAGAATACCTCAGTTCTCTTAAACTTCCCTTAAAACAACTCCCATGACATTTCCCTTACCCAACTTGTTAGTTCCTGAACGAGCGGTTTCCGTAAATGAATTCACCCGATATTTACAAATGCGCTTAGAAGGAGATGAACGCCTTCAGCAAATTTGGGTTACGGGTGAAGTGTCAAGTGCTAGCCAATATAGCAGCGGATTATTTTTCACGCTACAAGATCCGGAAGTAAAAGCAAGTCTCAATTGTGTGGTGTGGAATAATGCCTTATCTCGACTGATGACTCAACCGACTGCGGGGGCTAAAATTGTGGTACTGGGAACCCTGCGGATTTATCCCCCTAGAGGACAATATCAATTAATGGTCTATCAGGTGCTTCCGGGAGGGGAAGGTTTACAAGCCCTTCGATATCGACAATTGCGCGATCGCCTAGCGGCTGAAGGCTATTTTGACCCCGATCGCAAACAACCCATTCCGTCCCATCCAAACATTGTGGCCGTAATTACCTCACGTCAAGCCGCCGCCTGGGGGGATATTCAACGCACTCTCAAGCGCCGTTATCCTGGGTTGCATGTCCTCTTTTGTCCAGCTCTGGTACAAGGCGAACAATCCCCCAGTTCTATTGTCAGAGCCATTCAACAGGTAGAAAGTGATGGTCGGGCTGAAGTAATTATTCTAGCCAGAGGGGGAGGAGCGACGGAAGATTTAGCCGCGTTTAATGATGAGCGAGTGGTTAAGGCGATCGCCGAGTGTCCCATTCCCATTATTTCCGGTATCGGTCATCAGAGGGATGAATCCCTCGCCGACTTAGCTGCCGATCTCTATGTCCATACCCCTACCGCTGCGGCCAATCGAGCTGTCCCAGAACTCTCTACCCTCTTGAATGAACATGAAGACCGTTGTCTAGCGCTGATCGACGTTGCTCACACCTACTTCAACCAACATCAGCATCAACTTAATCTCTTGCGAAACCGCCTCTATCGTCTGCAACTCGATCGCCAAATTACACAGGAAGAACAAACCTTAGACTGGAAGCGCCGTCAATTAATCCAACTCAGTCTACAAGCACTACAACAACAAACTCAAAAATGTGACTATTTGCGCCAAAAACTGTCTACTCTCGATCCTCATAATGTCTTGAAACGGGGATATGCTTTAGTCCGCAGCGAAAACGGAGAAATTGTGCGCTCTGTAAGTTCCCTAAAGTCAGACCAAGAACTATCAATTGGATTGGGTCAAGGTCAAGTGAAGGTCAAAATTGTAGAAATTCTCCCTTGATCATTCTGTAATTCCTGATTGAACAAGGTACTGCATAATAGAGGAAACTACTGTATAGTGATGGTCTGTTCTATGGAGTACAGCTTGGAGCCTTAGATCTAACCCATACAAGCTTTTGCTGATTGCTATTCGTGCCTATTCCTAGAGTGCAAAATGCTCTATGTAGCGAAAGAGAAGAGGAATGTATTCCTGATTACCTACTGGAAGCAACTGAGAGGCCTAAGCTATTTCTATGAGCAACAACCGATAGGGGTACAGTTATAACCACCCACGTCCTAATCATCTCCTGTTCCCTATCCATCGTTCACTAGACCCTCACTCGTTCAGGTTTATTATGCCTAAATCCTCCAAGAATAACTCTACACCTCAATCGGATTGGAATTATGAAGAAACCGTTGCCCAAGTTGAAGCTATTATTAACCAAATGGAAGCGGGAGATATGGACTTAGCGGAAGTCTTCAATCAATTTACTCGGGCTGTAGAATATCTTAAAGAGTGTGAGAGCTTTCTCGCGCACAAGCGATCGCAAATGGATTTGATGATCGAAACCTTAAGTGAAGATCCAGACTTCTAATCGCTTCGCTTGCTTTTCGATATCCCTCGGATCAACAGCAAATTAGCATTCAACGCCTGCCTATAATCTTCTGCTGCTCCTTGATAATCGCCCAGTTTCATCAAATAATCGCCGCGATTATAATACGCTTGTGCAAACTGAGGATTCAATGCCAGGGCATAATTAAAATCAGCTAAGGCTTTAAAAACCTCATTTTGAGCGGCATAAACTAATCCTCGGTTATTATAGGCGGCCGCTAACTCAGGATTCAATTCAATGGCGCGGTTAAAATCCTGTAGTGCTTCTGACTCCTGCTGCAATTCCCAATACACGGCTCCTCGACTCAGATACCCTTTTGCTGATTCGGGATCTAATTGGATTACCCGCTCAAAATCAGCTAACGCTTGATTCCACTGTTTGAGTTTGCGGTAAGTATTCCCTCGATTGTAATAACTTCTCACATACTCAGGATTCAGGGTAATCGCCCGATCGAAATCCGCGATCGCCTCCTGATAATCTCCTAGATTATAGCGACTTAAGCCTCGGTTATTATATCCTTTGGCGTAATCAGGGGCTAATTGGAGAACCCGATCAAAACATTCAAAAGCATTTTGGCGATCGCCCATTCGAGCAACTACGACACCATGGTTGAGTAACTGTTTCGCCTGCATCAGGTTAGATCCGATATTCATAGGGTTAATAGAGTAAGACTGAGCCAGAACAAAATGAACCCCAAGAGTCTAGAGTTTCGTTCTATTCAAACCCAGTCCCCCAATGTGGAATTCACTTATAGCGCTACGCGCTGATCGTGGGTAATCGGTAACCCGCAAACCGGCTTTTCCTTCAAAAGACCCCATTTTTAAGGTTTTTCGGGAAAGTTTTTGCGTGAATTTACAGTTACAATAACCCATTTTCCTGAGTATTGCATCCGTAGGGAGTTGAGAGTTAAAACTCAGTGTCTATTGCTATTACTGATTACCTAATTTAAGCAATCGAACCTCGCTTACGGGCTTCTTTATAAGATGTACCAATATTTTTCAGACCTGCCTTAATCATCTGCTGTTCCAACAAGAGGAAAAACCGATGGCGATCGCCTCCCCGCACCACCGCTTGATTATGAGCTTCGGATAAGGCGATCGGATAACCATAGCCTTTCGCTACTTGAGCGAGGGTGAAACTTAATGCTTGCTCTAATAATTGGGCATCTTCAACCACCCATTGGGGAAATTCCACACGGGCAATTTCTTTCCCCACATGCAGGTAACAAAAATACACTACTTGTTCTCGATACTGCTCTAAAATTCGTGCCGAAGACCTCCATAACCCACTGCGCTGTCCCGGTTTTAGCCAACCTCCCAAGACTGAACTATCTCGCAAGGGATGTAAAACTTGACAGGGTGCCTTATCTGTTTGCCCACCACAGTGAGCCATACAATTGGGTTCGGGATGAGGACAGTGGGCAAGACGCAGAAAGTTAAGTGCTTCTCCACTGCGAGACGAACTCAAATAACCGACAAGGGGAATACGATGATGTTGGAGGGTTTCCCAAGCGTCTAGAATCGGGGGTAAAAGGCGATCGCGTGCCCCACCCGGTAATGGCTCTAAATGCCAATAAATTAAAGAACCATCCACCATGGCTAGGGCGGGCAACTGTTCGTCTAATTCTCCTTGCGTTTCAGTAGCCACTCTTACCCCTAATTCCGCCAATACCACTGCCTCTGATACCGTACGCTGATACGCCATCCATTCATCCGTGCGAATTCCCCATTGGCGAGAGACATAGAGATCTTCTTGACGATAAAAGGCTTCAGGGAGACTATCGAGAATTGCAGCCCGATTTTGACCATAATAAAAAACGACTCGTCCCGTATTAATCAGATAACAATAGGCAATTTCATGGTGGGAGGGAGCCATCTGGGAACCGTCGGTAGAGATAACGGTATGGACTTGAGGCGCATTTTGAATATCCACTACCGTATCTAAGGGTTCAATGGGAAAGGCGGCATTAAATCCAAAATGATTCGACCATTGCTCATAGGAAGAGATTAACTCATCTAGGCGATCGCTCGCTTGAGCTAAGGTTTCTCTAGCGCGGTTCAGCCGTTTCTGGGTAGCGGTGGCTTCATCTTGCAGATGTTGGCTGATGCCTTCCATCTGACGGGCGAGTTTATTAAAATCGAGCATAATCAGGCACTCTAGCAATAGGTTATAGCCAATGGTTTAAACGTTGGCTGAACGTGTCTAGGGATAGAGAATGAATGCGAGGATGGCTGCTGGCGGCTTGTTTTTCGGCGGCTGTATTGTAGCCCCAGGTGGCGAGGAAGAGTTCCACGGAGGTTAATTGGGGATGTTGAGTAACAGACAGGAGAGTTTTCCAGCGATCTTCGATAAACCAAATCCGTTTTTCTGAGGGATGGAATGTGAGTAAGGTTTCGGTTTTGGGGCGTTTGATACTTTTGCCGATAATGCGATCGCCAGGAAAGTTAATGTCCTCCATTTCTAGTAGTTCCTGGACAAATCTGGCTTCTTTGGTGGTAATAATCACCAACTCTAAATCCAGGTTAGCCAGGAGCGATCGCAGTTGAGGGACAATACCGGGATAAAATCGATGCAGGGATAACCAGTCTGAGCGGTTGGTTTGGATCTGGCGATCGCGCCTACCATCGACTCGATCCATAATTTCCCCAGCCTTGAGTCCATCTCTAGTAATAATTTGATCGCAGATCCCGCGCCAATTCGCTAAAATCTCCTCCTCTGACGGTCCTTCAACCATGGCTCGAATCAATACCGGCATTTCCCAACCGGTTTCAATTACTGGGCGCAGGCGATAGAATTGTTCTGCCATCGCTGGTGGGGGTGTCGTCTCGTCTACTGCCCATACCTGAGTATAAGTTTGCCAAGCAGTTTGAAAATACTCGACCAATCCATCACAGAGTACACCATCAAAATCTAAGGCTAGAACCTCTGGAATATCCATAATTTTTGCTGGCTATAACACTATAGGCAAGGATAGCAGGCGATCGCCACTCTCAACAGATTGAAGCATCCTCATTGGATGGCTTACCTGTAACCGTCAATACTGTAAATCCGCCCCACTTCAACGGTGCTAAAGCAACTCCATAAATTCGTCAACGGTTAAATCGGTATCTCGGATAATTTTCCGTAATAATCCTTTGCCTAATGTTTTTCCGGAATGGACTGGAACGGTTATCCTTCTCTCTTGTTCATCTTGTAGGCGAACATGACTTCCTTTTTGTCGGATGATTTCAAATCCAATTTTTCCTAGGGCGCTAATGGCTTGCTCGCCGGTAATTGCTGGTAGTTTGGACATTTATTAAACCACAACTTTCTGTATACCAACAAATTCTGTTAATCGATCGTATTGTTCACTTTCCAGACAGAGTGAGATCGCCTCTTTGATGTTAGTCATAAGTTCATCAAGGCTTTCGCCTTGGCTGTAGCATCCTTGGAGTTGAGGGACTTCACCGATGTAGTAACCGTCTTCATCTCGTTCGATGAGAACATAATACTCTTGGGGTTGGGATGGCATGTTTGTAATCCTCTTAACTTAACCGTACAAAGCCTTTGCTCAAGTCTCATCAACCGGGTTATTAGGTTCTGAGTCATTCGTCTGTGTCTCTGCACTCTCGGGAATTGAATCTTGCAGTTGTTTGAGTTCCCTTGGAGAAACCATCCCCATTAAGACTTGCTTCAACTCTAATTTCTTATCCTTATTTAAGGATGTTTTACTCAAGGTGACCACAGAATCAGCCATCCCTTCTTGAGGAGCCAGTTGCAGATAAACTTCTAGACTAGGAATAGGAATATCCAGATGAGTATTAATTAACTCCCCGGCTTTGACATAATTATTGCTGTCCAGGAAACCCATAAACGCTTCTGAGCGATCGTCAGCTACGTTGCCGACTCGCTGTGGATTACCATACCAGCGATCGCTACTTTCACAAAAGGGTTCCTTTGCTGCCCGAAATCCGGCTGCGGTACTAACTCCCGCAATGACGCTTAATTCCAGAGCGCGATAAATCCACATACCTATTCCGCTCACTGGAATACCGCCACTGCTCGATCTCGATAGTTCCATGCCTCGTTGGGCAGTAAATTGTAAATACCCGATAAAGCCGGCTTGCCCAGTTTCCTCGATTAAGATAATGTCAATGGCTGATTGCAGAAGGTCTTCTTCAGTTACTCCTTCTTCACTTTCAGCGAGTGCTGTTTGCAGATCTTCGCTATAGGCTTGTCGTAATTCTCCAGCTACAGCTCTCTGAAAAGTCCAGTAATCAAAAACATGCATGGCACCATAGATGGATATACCCGTCAATGCCCCAGATAAGGCTGCGATCGCCGGATTTCTGACTTTACCCTTTTTTACGGCCATATGAGTTGCGCCACCTCCCAACAATCCCATACCCAGGGGAAACAGAATGATCAAATACAAGAAATTACCGATAAAACTCGTAATCCCACCAACAACACCACCGGTTATGACAGTGGCGAGCGCTATCCATTGATAGCCAGAAATTGGCACAATATTGCTTGATTTATAGGGTTTCATAGTCGAAGAAGTTAGATATAGCGCTAGATAATAGGTAATGGAAATCCTGACATAGATCGTCTAACTTCATGACAGATCTTCATATATTTTTCATATGTCGCCGATACGAAACGGTAACGCGATCGCTTCCTATCGGATATAGCAGAGAAAGAGTCGGTTAGGACCCTAGTTCAATACTGAAACCTAGCCCTCATCACCTATTTCCTAGCGAACAGTGCTATAATATGCGATCGCACCGCCGGCATAATGCGGCACGATCGTGAATGGCATCGCTTGAGAGACTTTGCCATTCACGATCGGATTTATGAAGTTAAACTGGGGTGCTAGGATTCGAACCGTAGAGCCATTTGATAGCTAACGCTGACTCAGTGGCTAGAAGCTTTGCAAAATCTGCCTTGTAGAACCTTGAAAAGGAAATAGGCAGAAAATAGGCAGATGTCTGACAATTACACTAAACAGGCATGGTCTTTGGTGAATGAGTATTTTCACTCTAACCAAATTGACCCGTCCAAATTGGTAGACCATGAGCTAGTGCGCTACTACCTCAAAGCTTGCCAGAAGTCAACCCCAAAGGGTGTCTCTATCAGCAGGCAGGGGAATCGACTATATCTCCGGTTCAAAACAGCTACCAAGGCAACAACAGCTAATAATGGTTGCAATGAATCTTTTACCCGCGATGGGTGTATCAACGCTCTGGCGAAAGCTTTGGCAGTTTTTGACAAGCTCAAAGAGGCTAAAGCAGAGTCGGAGTTTTGGGAATGGTACGAGTCGGAAATTAAGGGGACTAAAACTCTGGTTGATGATTGCCTAACCATCGGGGATGCCATTGAGATTGTGAAGAAAAACTACCTCTCTGGCTATGATAAATGTGGTAGGGATAGGAGTGATAAAAAGCTTAGGACTAATACCCTAGCAAATTATCAAGTCACTTACGGCATTTACCACCAAAAGCTCAATCCTAAGCTTAGACTTACTGGTGAAAATATCATTCCTGAGATTACTAGAAACTGGTTTGATTTATTCTCAATTGCTGGTACTCAGACTCTCTGCTCTAAAGGTTTTAAGAATGCCTATACTGGTGTTCTTAAGCTTCTCAGGGATACCAAACTAACCGCAGAGCTAGATAAGGTGACAAGTTACTTCGGGACTCTTAAAGTAGTTCGTAAAACTGAAGAACAAACTATTGACCTTGAGGCTTTTCTGGACTTTAGGGCTAGAGTACTAGGGCTGAATGGTTATGAGCTGACTAAGGCTCAGTGGCGTAACATTGAGTCCCGTAGGTCATGGTTTAAGACATTTTGTATTAACCTAATCTATGGACTCCGTGCGTCTGAGTTTAAAGCTATTCGGAATCTTGATGAACCAGCAACGATTGATGGTTACACCTTTAAAGCACTCCATGACCCAACTAATGATGAGAATATCGTCATCATTGGGGATGGATTTTGGGTGACTGACACCAGTGGTAAGCGGCACTATATTACAGTGAAAACCGGTAACCGTATTGCCCGTCCCATGACTCACCCAGATTACCCTAATCTGATTGAAGTGTTGGGGATAAAAGACCCAGAGGTTGAATTACCTAAGTGTACCCCAAGCACTAACGGTAACCCAGAATCCATCAAGGACATTTATCGAAACAGGATGAGGAATCAACTAGCCGATTATGTCAAGCAAGTAGGAGGTCAAGGTTTCACTCAAACTCATGCCCTACGCCACCTGGCTAATTACCATGGGAAGCTTGCCGGATTAACTCGCGACCAACGCGCTCTGTCTCTGGGACATTCCCAAACCATGAATGATAAATACGACAAGCACCAAACTACCAGGAACCAAGTCAATCTTCTGATGGCTGACATTTCTGAGAAATCAGAGAACCAAAGGCTAAAGGATGAACTCACCCAAGCTCAGGAGACCATTAAATTCCTAGAGGAAACCATTCTCTTCCTGAAGAAGGAAAACGCCAGACTCAATGAACTCCTGGGAGGAAATGATAACCTCCCTAGGATTGGAAGCTAGTTCAACAGTTTTTTTGCCCGGAGTAAAAACTTCTTCCCTTCTGCAAAGCTTTCACCTTTATACCCCAGTTCTTTTTCCCTAGGAGAAAAAGGGGTGTAATTCCCCACCTTTCTTTTGTCGTAAGACATAACTAAAATCACAGTAGATGAATAACAAAAAGAATGCTCCAGGAAAACCCTGGAGCATTTTTCTTTTGCCTGGACTGAAAGTACCAGGCAAAAGAACTTCCCTTTAGCTTTTGCCGATCGCTTAATGGGCAGCTTACGCTTTCATTGTCAGGAATTAGTCCAGATTTTATCTAGAGTTTTTCCATTCCAGTTGCTAACTGTAACGATCGCCGTACATTCATGGCTCTGATAGCAACTGCGTAACTGCTATCACCCGGTGAATCACCCGGTGATGAGAAATGCGTCTAACTTCACATTCAGACGCAACTGCTGCCACACAGTGAATCACTGTGTGATGAGGAATGGACGCGAAAGGGACAAGTAACAAGATAAGTTGGATTTATTTCTAATAGCAACTAACATAAATTTCCCTAAGTAATATACTTTGTATTACCTAAATCACTGCAACCCTTATTCTGTAAGGATTCCTTGCAAAAAGGGACTTCCTGTACAAGAGGTCATTCTAGGGTATATAACTACTGTACACCCCCAAAATGAGCCGCTATGAGCATGTCCTGAGTAGTACGGGGCAAGGGAGTGCCCCTAAGGGATAAACTTTGAGCCAATGTCTCTCATTCTGGTATCATCTTCAGTCTATTTAAATCGCTGTAAGACGACTGTACAGTAGTTATGAAAGACTTTGGTGGAGTGGCAGTTACTGCGATCGCCAGGCAATGCACCCCAGTTGCCGTCAAATGACCAATAAAAAGACCGCTTCATAGCGGTCAGGGGGAAACAGCAAGCAGCCTAGTCTTCATAATCTTTGAACAAGTCGCAATACTCATCAAAAGTGATACCTAGGATTTCGCAGAGCTTTCTAATTTGCTTGGAGTTTAATGATGGCTCTACATTTCTCCCTACCCAACGTTGGTAGGTACTTTCTCCAACACCAATTTCTTTGGCAAGTTTTTTCTGCGTAAGTTCTTTCTTCTTTTTCCTCAACTTCTCTAGTGGGTAGACATCATCCCATTCAGGAGGAGCAAATAATAACTTTCTGCGTTCTGATTTTTGACTCATGATTCAACTAATGGATTTTTGTTTCTGGGTATCGTAGATAGATATTTTTATATGCTTACCATAGGTGAACTAGTATCGACCTAACAATTAGGTGTGTTACAATAGAGGTATCGGTAACCAAGCCCTCCTGGCTCAGAGCCTACAAGCCTTATTATCGCTTACCTGAAGGCAGTCGCCAAGTGCAGAAGTGCCGATATATTTTTTCGCTTACCCGTAGCACTATTGTGCATTTTTTACTGGCGTAAGCACTACAGAACCTTGAAAACTAGATATCACTGCCATGACTACCAGAACTAGAGCATCTGCCTCTACCCATGGGTTTACTGCCATGACTGGAGCCGACTTCAACCCCTTTGAGCCTATTGGGGGTCGTCTCGTCAGCATGGACAAGGAAACCCTCTCTTGCCTGATACAGAGGTGCGATCGCTTTCATGTAGAGTCCACCTTATTCAAAAGGGAGTTAGTTGAAACGACCAGGGAAGAGGTTAACAGACTTCTCTCCCTCCATGAATGGGAGACCGTCCAAGATTGCCTGACTTTCTACTACTGGACAGTCCCTAGTTCTGGTAAAAACTCTCTCTTTACTCAGGAAGAAATAGGGGTAAATCGCTCTCATGGGAACCGCTATGAACTTTGAGAGCGCAACCCCATTTTTCTTTCCCGTAGAAGTCATTACAGACCCCAGGAGTATATCATGAGAATTCGTTTGAAACCCAACCCCCACGGGAGAAGGTTTAAGCCAAACCAAAGTAAGTGGCTCAATTCAGAGACTAAACCTGTCCGGTTACCAGAGGTTCTTATTCCTGAAATTCTGGAATATGCCCACCAACTGGACAAGGGAAATGTTAGTCAAGAATCCGATGAAAACATCAGGCAAGTCCGCTCTATTTTAGAAGGCTGCTTAGACAGCAAAAAGTACCCGGCAAATAGAGGAGGTGCAATTAAGAAAGAAATCAAGAAAGTCTTAGAACTTTTGCGATAGCCAAATACCTCCAAAATGAGGGTACACACGTCTTTTGTCCTTGTTGACTGAATCCTCAATCTGGGATTAGTATAGAAGCGAAAAAAAAGAACGGGCTAGATTTACACTCTAGTCCGTCACAAAATAAAAACATCCGATATTATGCACAAAAATCTTAAAGAGCGAAACCCCTCTCTTAACAGTTCTTCATATGGGGGTCATTCTCGTTCCCCCATTGTATCAGACAATGATTGGTTAGAGCAACAGTTAGATGAGTCTGGCATAAAGAATTCTCTATTGAGGAAGCAGTTCAAGGTCTGCTCTGAAGGCTTCACCATTGAGGGAGTAGGCATTGATGGTCAGCCCAATCCTGACTCTTGGCAGAAGCGCAACCGCTACCCAGAGAAGCATCTCAACAAAGAGGGTAAGCCCATCAAGTACATCACCCAGAAGAAGAAGCCAGGAGAGAAACATGGACGCTATGATGCCTTTCTGCCGGCTGGATATGTTGTCTGGTATAGCGAGCTAAAGTGGAAATGCTCTGATTTCCTGGAGTCCTTGCCAGAAGGGGACAGAGGGGATACCTTGCTCTCCCTAGGACAATTCCTCATCAAGCACCCATCATTCCCCATCGTTCCCACTGGGCAGAAGAATTAATGATGAGGGAGGTTTCCCAGCTCACCTATTGCGCTCTTGTGATGCCATCCCATCAAGTGGATGAAGTCATCAATGAATTAGGTGAATATGAGATTCCAGAGTTCCGGTCTAAACAGTGGGAACTGGAGACGGCGGAAAACAGCGTGGCTGACTTCTTGGATACTGAACTAATACCCATTGCTGGATGCAAGACAAGAACTAAAGACATTTATGACGAGTACAAAACCTTCTGTACGGAGACTCGACAGAAGCCTGTCGCTATGAACAAGTTCAGCTCTCGTCTACTGACGGCTTGCAGTTTCGTAGGTTGGGAAGTAGAGAGAGGATTAAACCGCAACGGCTCTTACATGGTTGGAGTAGACATAAGGGAGGAGGTCAGAGACATGAACCCCCCCCACCTCCAGTGAAGTGTTCAAACAAGCAGAGAAGGTTGACAATCGTTATCTACCTTCACAACTTTCACAGTCAGACGGGGTAAGAGATTCAGCCTTCACACCTACCTTCACTCAACCTTCACGGGAACCTTCACAGCCTTCACCGACGAAAAATGAATCTGGAATTCCTAGTCCATCCCCAGAGTGTGAAGGTAGTGTTAAAGCTGATGTGAAGGTTGATGTGAAAGCTGGAACCCAGTCAGGGCAAGGGTGTGAAAGTTGTGAAGGGACTTTCCCTAAAAAGTCTCCAGGAAGAGAGTCTTCACCGGAAAATGCCTCCAGTGGCTCTCCTCCAGAGCTTCGTGTGGGGATGAAAGTGAAGAGCAGAAGCCTTGAGATGGGACTATTTAATGAGGGTGTCTTAACCCTTCCTCCAGGAGAGGATGGAGAGTGGGGAGTCTTCTGGGAACACTTTGGTCGCAATAGCAGGGAACACCCAGACAATCTCATCCCAATTGTTGACTGACCTAGTTTGATAATTCATACCAGCAGGATTGGCTTCTCGTCACCCCTACTGAGATTTTGCCAGGGCTTTTCTGTGCCTAAAACAAGCTCAAGACAACACAAAGTGAATTTGGTATCCTTATAACGATTCCAGCACAAAAGCAATTAAGTGCAGAAGGTAGAGCAAAGTGGACTCCTCAAGACCTCCAACTCCTTAAGTTTGTTTTGTCACCCGTTAGGGGGTCAACTGATCCCTTTGCTTCTCTCACTCTGACATTCATTATCTTCTGGAGCAACGTCTTAGTCGGGTCAGAAAGGGTTAGGGTTGTTCGGCTACGGGCAATGGCTTCTTTACGAGCAGCTCCAGGGTGTAAGCCATCTCTCTGTGTATGTATAGTCAGTGTCACCCTTAATCACTCTGACATTCATTATATGCATGATTGGTGTCACTGCAACTTGGGGTGACATCCATAGTATATACTTTTCCGTCACCCCTTAGAGTTTTCTATGGATTCTATAGAAAACTCTAATTACTATCTAACCCATTTGACCTATTTCTTGCCCCTTACTTTTGGAGGTGTTATGGTGGTTTTAGGCAGATTTTAGGCAGGGTAGTGGGTTTTGGTCCCGCCATTCCTAGGCGAGAGTCATAGCATGTAATTTATGAAGTTAAACTGGGGTGCTAGGATTCGAACCTAGGAATGGCGGGACCAAAACCCGCTGCCTTACCGCTTGGCTACACCCCATTGGCTTTACCTTTGATATGATAACCTTAAGTGCTAGGGGTTTGTCAAGGGTTTGACTGAAAAATTCCCCCAAATTTACCCGAATTTCCCCTGTGGGAGTCCCTGAATCTGTACGTGATGAGGCAACCGTGTTGTTCACAACTCCACCATCTCCCCCTAAAATCCTCGCCGTTGATGACAGTGCGATCGTCCAAAAATCGATTCAAAATGCACTCCAAGATCAAGGCGTAGAGGTTTTAGTCGCTGATAATGCTGTAGATGCCTTAAATTTGATTTATAACGAATCCATCGCCGTTCTTTTACTTGATGTTTCTATGCCAGGGGTTGATGGTTTGGAACTTTGCCGCACCATTCGCAGTATCCCTGAGTTTCAATCTCTGCCGATTGTGATGGTGACGGCGCGGGATAGTCCGTTTGATAAAGTCCAAGGGCAACTTGCTGGAGCAACCCAGTATCTGACTAAGCCTTTTGATTCCCAAACCATACAAGGTATTGTCCAAGGTTTTATCGATAAAAGCAAACCAAGGTAAAGGACTAAATCCTTTACCTTTACAAGTCAACTCTGCTGGTAAAACGCTGCTAACTTTTAGTGGTTTGCGTTGCCAGCAGTTCTTTGAGTTTTTCCAGATCCGCAGCCCAACGAGGATCGGGTTGAATGGAACCCGTATCTTGGCTGGAGCTAGAGGTGTTTTTCTTGGATTTATTTTTCTTACGGTTTCCGCCACCGCTTGAGCTGGCAGTAGGAGCGCTAGAGGCTGCCCCACCTTCTGCGCTGCCCCCCTCTTTACCTTTGTTCCGAGGCTGGGCTTTCTCGATCTTAAGGGGACTTTCTTTGAGCAAATACCCATTAAATTGCTCAATAATTTGGTCGGCTTGCTCTTCATTTTTGACCGTGACAAACCCAAATCCGCGACACTTACCGGTCTTACGGTCTGTAATGACCTTAGTGGAAACTTTGGGTTCTGTTTCAGCAAAAACGGCTTCCAGCTCTTGCTTTTCCGTTTCTTTCGGTAAGTTACCAACGTATAACCGAACAGACATTGATAAGACCTCCCTATTTAGTCTGAGTTGACATAGATATGGCATGACCTAGCCTCCTGAAGACCGATCTGGCATTCAGTAGACTGAGGATGATGGGTAAACACAGTAAAATATTCACCTCGTTGGTAAACCTTTACTATTAAGATTGGGTTAGGCATCACGTTGCTCATTGAGTCTCATGGCAGGCTTTATCGATTCCGAAGACTCGGAAAAGGAAGAGCCAGGTTTTCCCTTTGGAGTCACTGTAAATTTTCCGGGTATTCCTATCGCTATCGAGCACATATTTATATTCTTTAGGTGGCTCTACCATGTTTACTTCATGCCATATTTAACCTATCACGTTTTGGCAGATGGAGCTACCCAAAACTCAATTATTTTACCCTTAAGTCCAGGATTTTGTCATCCCCTTGTTCAGAAAATTTCTTAATCCTATGGCTAACAGATAGTAAAAACCAGCCGGTTACGCGGCTGGTTAACTTGCTGTGTTGGGAGGAAGAACACATGATTCCAAAGCAGCCCACCCTGCACTTGCGTTGTCGATCGCCAGGTTGATTGACTGTTCTGGCTTGAGCCTTCTTGTTAAGAAATGTAACACACAAATTGAAATCTCGCAAAATTTCTTTACATTAGGTTTGAAAAACTAGATAAGCGCCCCAAAGTCCAGAGGCGATCGCCAATAAAGACAGGAGTAGGGGATGATAGCTATTGGCTTGTAGTTGCGATCGCCCCTCCAAATAGGCCAAATCTATAGCCACATCAGCTCCCCGACGCAACCAGCCCCCTACCTTCACAGACTGACCCATCAAATCTTTGGGGCAAACAGGGTTAATCCCCCAATCGCCGAAAATACTCGCACGGGGGCAATGGCGTAAACGAATCAACCCCGCAGAAGTGTGTAGGATTAACGTCTGTCCTAAACCATTATGAACCCCGCGCCGTCCCAAGAGTTTGCCCTGTAAGCGGATAATTTGGCGTTTTTGAGGGGTTAAAGTAGCATCGATTTGGAGCTTGGCGAAGGTTTCTGAATGATCGATGCGCTGATCCTGGAGGGGACGCACTTCCGGATAATAGCGATTGATCTGAAGCATCAGGATCAGGCTCAAACTAATGAAATAACAAGCGGTTATTAAATCTCCATCCTGATCTTGGGAGAGCCAAACCAATTGACCCACATAGAAAAAATAGGCGATCGCCCCCACCAGCATCAACACCAGACGAAACCCGATCCCCACAATGAACGCTTGACAGAGAGCGCGAGGGAATAAGGGGAGACTATTATTAACAAAAATCGAAGTGGCAACACTCAAATTAATCGCCGTTTTCAGCCATTCAGGTAAAGTTGAAGGTAAAGAGAGCCGAATGGGAGAGGAAAAGGGCAAACGTAACTGGGTTTCTAAACTGAAATTCATCTGGGTGGTTAGCCATTGTGTAAAATCCGACGATAAAGAGAAGTGACGAGGAGGGATAAACGGTAGATCTAACTCCGTTTCTAAGCGGAAAAATCGGGCTAAATCCGTTAACCGTTGCAGGCGATCGCCCAATCGTCCATGACTATTCAGTAGGGTAACTCCGTAGCGATAGAGATTGTGTAAATCCCATTGCAGAACACTTTCAAAGGGTTGATTGGGGGTTAGATTACCGATCGCGATCGCCTGTTCCACTCCTAGGGGAAGCAAGAGATCGAAGCGTTCTACGACTTCCGGCACACTAGATATCTGTATAATTCCCCTGTGCCAACTTTGTGCTAGTTTCAACAATCCACGGGTAAAGGCATTCGGGTTACCGGTAAGACTCACTGCAGTAGCATCACTATAGAGCAGTCGCCATCGAGAGAGTAGCAGTAGGGGCAGACGGAACAGATGATAGTAGGTATAACTGAGATTTGCCAAGAGAGTAGATAAGCCTCTGACGATCAGTTCTAGCAGACGGATATCCAGGCGATCGGCCAAACGCTCACCTAACTTAGAGATTGACCAATATAGAGTATAGGGAAGTTGCAGGAAACAGACACAAGCTGAAAGCAAGAGAAAATCCCAGTTGAGAATATGAGCCAGTTGGGTTGCGTAAAAGATAGCGAGTTCATCATCTTCCAGGCGATCGAGCATTCCCTGAGAAATAACAATATGACCGGTAGGGCGCAAGTGACCGATCGGGTATTGGATATAAGTGAAAATTAGGGGTAACGAGGTAGGTAAAATACCCAGTGTAGGTTGGGGAAGTTTCCGTTGACGACAACAGCGTTGAATTACGGTTGCTGATTCTGGCCGGATGGTTTTGAGATGCTCCAGGTTTAGGGGTTCTAATTCATACCTTTTTTTGAGCAAGAGAGAGAGCAAAGCTGGAGAAGCGATAAAAATTAATAATGAGAAGATGAATAGGAATAACGTGGGGTCTCGATAGAGAATTTGCCAAGGGTTGAGAAAGGGCAGTTTCAAGAGCAGGTACTGGACAAGGGCAATGCTGATCTCAATGACAGTCACCATCCAGCCAAAAAAGGCGATCCCCGTTATTCCTTGCAAACCCCATAACCAACGGATATCCGATCCCAGTTTCGAGGTTTTCGGGAGCGTACCCCATCGTTTAGCACGTCCAGCATTTTTCCAGGTTCTCACTTCTGGGGTAGCACAAGGAGAGGACAGACGGTTGTTTGGTTCTTTCACTTCCGTTTTGGGAGCCTGAGGAGCAGAAATGGGTAAAGCATCTGTGGGATCATCGGGAGACATGGTCTTGGATGGCTCCAGATTGGGGAACTGGCGCTTGAGTTTAGGTAAGGTTTTTTTCGCCCAGTTTTGGAACGGTGCATCGGGGCTGTAGATGAGCAACTGGCATAAATTAAGTGCTTGTTGCCCTTGACCCACTTTACGATAAGCAATAACTAATCCCTGTTGAGCGCGTCTTTTGCGAATGCCCTCTGATTCATTGGTATAAACGCCGTTTAAGTGGGCGATCGCGCGATCGTACTCTTGACGCTTGAGTGCTGCTAACCCCGCCGTTAAGGACGGGCGCTTTGGGGGTGGTGATGACATATAGCAGATAATAGTAGGCCATTGAGAGTGATAGCAGCAAGAATATCTACCCCTATTTCTTGTCTTCACTGTCGAAGGGTAGGCATAGGGTACGGTTATCCTTAACTCAATCTATGCTAATCTAATGCCCGTTTGGGTATCGGGAAGAGCTTAGAGGCGATCGCTAAAATAACGGGTTCTTACAGAAGAGCCGGTGTATCAGTTTCTCAATTCCACTCCTCAAGAGGGGTGATAGATTTTCATCATCGCCTGAGTGCCCAATTCTCCCCCATTATCTAGCTTCTCAACACTCTTAAAATGCTGATTGGCTAACTCAGTACCTGGGAAATCTTCGGCTTCAATCATTTCTAAAACCAAGCGCAAATCTTTTAAGATATGCTTAATGGCGAAGCCAGGAGCAAAATCAGACTGATTAATTTTAGGGCCGAGATTGGAGAGGGCCCAAGAGCCAGCCGCGCCACCCCTACAAACTTCAACGATTAAATTAGGATCGATCTTCTGTGTTTGGGCCAGTTTTATGGCTTCGCATAAGCCGATTAAATTAGCCGAACAGAGGACTTGATTACATAGTTTAACCGCTTGGCCACTGCCGACTGGGCCACAGAGGTGGATCGATTTTCCCATCACTTCAAAGAAGGGTAAGCCATCTTGAAAATCCGCTTCACTGCCTCCGACCATAATCGTTAATGTGCCGTTTTGGGCCCCAACATCTCCCCCAGAGACGGGAGCATCTAAAAATCGGAGTGATTTAGTGGACAAGGTTTGGGCGATCGCCTGAGCTGCATTCGGTCCAATGGTACTCATATCCACCACCAGAGTCCCCGGTCTTGCCCATTCTGCCACACTGCCCGGGCCACATAGGACTTCCTCCACATCGGGAACATCACCCACACAAGAGAAAATCACATCTGCTGTGGCTACAGCTTCTTGAATCGAGGAAACGATCTCTACACCTGCCTCTAGAGCCGCCCTTACCCCTGGGCGATCGGGGGTACGATTCCATCCTTTAATAGGATATCCGGCACGAGCCAGGTTAGCGCTCATGGGGCCACCCATAACTCCAAGTCCTAAAAAAGCGAGTTGTTGATTCATGGTTGTTGTCATGTGGAACTACGAAATAGGCAATAGGCAATAGGTAATAGGCAATAGGGAGCAGGGAGTAGGGAGCAGGGAATAATTCTAGTCTCCGCGTCCCCGTTTTCTCCCATTGCCCTATTGCCCCATTCCCCCATTCTCCGGGCGATTTTCCCATAAAGACCGAGGTTTTGGAGATGAAGATTGGGTGAGTCTAGCTTGTTGTAAGGCTAAAGAGGCTGCTTTTTTCACATCAGCCACAGCATCATTTAAGCCCCGTTGTAAATAAGGTAAAACTTGATCGGATCTTATGCTTCCCAGGGCAGTCATGGCAGCTTCACGCACAAGGGGACTCGCATCTTGACTCAGTTGCCCAAGAGCAGAAATGATCCGTTCGGTTTCTGAGCGCAAAGGACAAGAGGCAGCGAGTTGTCCGAGCGCTAAAGCGATTTGCTGGCGAACTTCCGGGTTCTGATGGCGTGTGTAGCCCAGTAATTGGGGTAATGCGGACAGTTGGGGCCAAGTTCCTAGCGATCGCAGAATCTGACTTGGATCGAGAGGGGCTGAAACTGTCCCAGATTCAGAGGGGGTAACCGTTTCTTGGGGTTCCGAGTTGGCGTTTAGTTCAACTCCGGAGATGGGGGGGGGGAGGGGTTAGTTGCTGAAAGAGCCGGTGCAGAGTCTGTATACGGGATCGGGGGATCTTCAGGGGGTTCGGGTTGTTCTTCTAAGGATTGAACCGCTTGTTGAGCCTGGCTTTGATAGCGTTCTCGCTGGGCAAGGGTGACCTGGCGAATCCGCGATTCTTGAGCCACGAGGGTTTTCATTTCCTTCAGGCTCTGTTGAGCTTCTTGGGTCGCTTGAGAGGGTTCTGAGGTGTCTGGACGAGCAGCTTGGGCTGGCATCTCTGTGGGATGGGTTTGAGCTGATTGTTGGGCATCAGCGATCGCCTGTTCCCTAATATCTTCAACGGTCTTGTCTAACCGGAATTGATGAGAGCGCTCTAGGTCTTCAATGACCTTCTGATGCTTCTGTTCTAAGGCTTGTTTTTGTTCGTCGAGTCTTTTTTCCATTAGCCAGTAGGAGATCGCAATCCCTGCGGCTATACCAACAATCAAGGCAATAATGGCAAACATAATCTGATTTTCCTCCAAACTGATGTCGATCGTACACCCAATGGGTTCGGCTTGTGTATTTGCCTAACCCTTCAGTAGATGACTGAGGGGCGATCTCTTATGACTTACCTGTGAACTTTAGTCGATGTCAGCCGATCCCCAACTTTTTCCTAGGGATGACTTAACAAAAATTTACAATAATCGGTCAAATCTGGCTCTAACTCTGCCTCAATTCTGATTTTGATCGGCAAAACATAAACTTTTCTAAACGACAGAGGTGACTTTGTAACAATATCTCCCCTTTTTGCTTAAGATATGACGTTAAGCCTTCAAGCCTAATTTCGATCATACATATATAGAGGAGAAGAACACATGGCTGATTCCAGAGATATTGAGATGATCGCAGCCTATGGGGGTAATCCAGAGGTCGGTCACCTCTCCACCCCAGTTAGCGATTCTGCATTCACTCGCGCCTTTATTGGCAACCTTCCCGCCTATCGTAAGGGTCTTTCTGCCAGTCGCAGAGGCCTTGAAGTTGGCATGGCTCACGGTTACTTCCTGTATGGCCCCTTTGTAGTACTTGGCCCCTTACGCGAAACGGAATTAGCTAACCTGGCAGGTTTATTAGCCACCATTGGTCTGATTTCGATTTTAACCATCGCTCTGTCTCTCCATGGTGCGGCTGATGTTAAATATCCCCCTGTAGAATCAGCAACTCCATCTGCTCCCTCTAATCTGTGGGATAAAGATGGTTGGGGTGACTTTGCAAGCAGCTTCTTTCTGGGCGCTTGTGGTGGTGCATTCTTTGCCTATTTCCTCTGTCTCACCCCTCACCTAGCTCCTCTACAAGAGGTTGTTAATAAGATCTGGTCTGTGGGATAGAATCTTTCTTAAACGAACCTTGAATGTGTTCAGTCCAAAGTTTCCTTTCAGGAAAACACTATAAAGTTTTAACCGCCAATTAGTCATAAGGAGTTTTTGACATGACAGGTGCTTACGCTGCTTCTTTCTTACCGTTTATCTTGGTTCCCTTAGTCGGTTTAGTTACTCCGGCTGTAGTTATGGGTTTGTTATTCATTCACATTGAAACTGAGGCTTAAATCCTATTAGGTTTATTTGAGCATACCGTTCATAAGAAACCTCGCTAGTTTAGCGGGGTTTTTTGTGGTGTAGGGGTGAAAAATTTTTGCCCTTAATCGCCAATATTAGAGTCATTAATTCCTTCTGAACCCATCTCGACTAACAGTTAATGTTGGTAGTAGTATAGCTTGATCCGTTCGGCGCAATCGCGATCGCGCCAGACTTGATAGTTTTCCCAACTAGAGGGTTGCCACACTGCCAAAAAATGTTGATTTTGGCGAGGATTGGAGATGAGCGAAGTCATAGGATTGCAAGGCATAATTTGACTATAGCGTTTCTCTCTTCTATGAGGTACAGCTTGAAGCCTTAGAACCTAAGCTATACAAGCTATTGCAAAGCAAGCCTATTGTATAGCGCTTCGCGCTATACATCACCATTCTACCCATTACCCATAATTTTCAATTCCAAATTTTTTCTTTGAGGCGATTTGAGGGTATGGATTTCTAAAGCATGATGAAACTGTATACGTTGCCAATAGGACACATCTTTCAAGTATTTTCCTTGATTCAAATGACTGCTATTACGCACTTGAGTGACCGTTTGGGGTAAGACTCCAATCAGTTGGGCCAAGACTTGACTGTTGAGTTCTTGAACCGTTTCTAGTCCAAAGAACGCTTCTAGGCTCGATAGCAGCTTTTCAGTACGGCAGAAAGGGTCAGGAGAACATTCGGTAAGTTTGTGCAACCAGCGTATCCATTGAATACGCATACTATAAGCGTGGTGATACTCTTGACGGTTGGTGATCGGCACTAATTGAGGCAAACCAATAAACACTAGTTCTCTACCTTGTTCTTGAGAGGTAATGGCTGCACCAGGGCCAAGAAACTCGGCATGATAATCGGTACAAAGAATCAAGGCACTTTTTTTCTGGCCAGAAACGGCGAACACGCCCTTAATATCCCACTTTTCAATCAACTCGTGCCTAAGTTGCCTCTCTCCTTCATGCCCCACCATGACCGTTTCTCTCCATACCCAAATGATCTGTAAGCAATTTGTAGAGACTGGAGTGAACTGTTTTCGGGGTTTTCTCCTTCCCTACGCCTACTTGACATCCTAATTGTCCTCCTCGTCATTTGTCTTCAGATATTCTTGGATCTTTACACAATCTATATATTTCCTCCTAGGTTTACTGAGTTTTTATCAAGTTTCCGTAGAAAAATCCTTGTTTTTTTAGTATCAAAACATACTTTTGCGCTTTTCCACGGACTTGAGTCGAGAGATTCCCCTCAATGTCCCTTTTTAAGCAGGGGTACTTTCTTCGTTTCGATGGACCAACAAAAGGATAAACTAATGGGCGGGCTTCTGTTCATGCCCCGATCGCTTACTGGTTGAATCTTATGGTGACTTCTCCTTCTGCTCCTACCGACATCGAAAATCGTAAAGCCGATCATCTACGGATCTGTTTAGAAGAGGATGTGCAGTTCCGACGCACGACTTCTGGATTAGAGCAGTATCGCTTTATCCATGATTGTCTGCCAGATTTAGATTATGAGGATCTCCAGGTAAAGACCTCGTTCCTGGGTAAAGAGTTAGGGTCTCCGTTTTTAATTTCTTCAATGACGGGGGGAACAGAGCAAGCGCAACAGGTTAATTTTCGTCTGGCAGCTCTTGCACAAGAGTATGGTTTGGCGATGGGAGTGGGTTCGCAACGGGTGGCAGTGGAACAACCGGAAGTAGCCGATACGTTTAATGTACGGAAAATCGCCCCCAATATTGTGTTATTGGCGAATTTGGGTGCGGTGCAATTTAACTATGGCTATGGGGTGGAGCAGTGCCAACGGGTAGTCGATTTATTGGAAGCAGATGCCTTGATTTTGCACCTGAATCCCTTGCAAGAATGTATCCAAACCCGTGGTGATAAGAATTTTAAGGGATTACTGCCCAAAATTGCCCAGATTTGCGAGCGATTGTCTGTACCGGTGATTGCCAAAGAGGTGGGGAATGGAATTTCTGCTCGTTGCGCTCAACGGTTATTGGACGTAGGGATACAGGCGATTGATGTGGCGGGTGCAGGGGGAACGTCTTGGGCTAAAGTAGAGAGCGAGCGCGCAGAAAGTCAGCTCCAGCGCCGTTTGGGTCAAACATTTGGAGATTGGGGGATTCCGATGGCTGAGTGTTTGACCCAGATTCGGCAGATGAATCGCTCGATGCCGTTGATTGCGTCGGGAGGTCTAAGAACGGGATTAGATGGGGCAAAGGCGATCGCTTTGGGCGCAGATCTGGTAGGCTTGGCTTGGCCCTTTCTACAAGCTGCCCAGCAAGGGGAACAGGCGCTCATTGAATTGGCTGATGTGTTGATTGCAGAACTGAAAACGGTGCTATTCTGTACCGGCCATCCGGATCTCAGTACCCTAAAATACACCCAGAGTTTACAAAAAATGTCATGATTGATCCGATCAACTTCTACTGTTCTCGCTCTTAATTGAGTCTCGAATTATGCGTCAATTCCTGAAATATACGTTTGCCAGTATCCTGGGAACTTTGGTGAGTGTAGTCTTGTTAGGGGTTCTGGGGATGGGTGGATTCATTATCTTGCTCGCCAGTCTAGCAACAAAAGAGACGACTCCCCTAGTTAAAGATCAGTCTGTTTTGGTGTTGGATTTAGGGTTACGAATTAATGACACGGAACCGAGTTCAACAACGACTACAGCGATTAATGAGGCGCTTTCGGGAACGACGAAACGAACGATTACCCTGCGGCAATTTCTGGATGCGGTGGAGGGGGCGATCGCTGATGAGCGCATTGTGGGCTTATATTTGCAAGGAACAGATGCCGATATGGCAGTCGGTTGGGCCAATTTACGGGAAATTCGAGCAGCGCTGAAACAGTTTCGGGAAGCAGGAAAACCGATTATTGCTTACGATTTGAGTTGGAGTAAAAAGGAATATTATTTGGCTTCAGTGGCTAATCGTGTAATTATGCATCCGATGGGAAATCTGGAGTTAAATGGCTTGAGTTCAGAGGTGATGTTTTTAGGGGGAGCACTACAAAAGTATGGTGTGGGGATTCAGGTTGTCCGTGCTGGCAAGTATAAATCGGCAGTAGAACCGTTTACGTCTACGAAGTTATCGACGGAAAATCGGCAACAAATTCAGGCATTGCTTGATAGTCTTTGGGGTGATTTTCGAGAACAGGTGAGTGGAGATCGCCCGATAAATGCGGCACAAATTCAAGTTCTTGCGAATAATAATGGTATCTTATTCGCTAATGATGCCCAAGAGAGGGGCTTTGTGGATGAGATTTGGTTTGACGATCAGGTAATTGAGGATCTTAAGGCATTAACCGAGAGTAAGGAAGATGCGGAAAGTTTTCGGAAAATTAGTTTTCCTATCTATGCAAGTGTTCCCAAGCAGATTGATTTGGCAGTGGATCGCACTTCGGAGCAAAAAGTGGCTTTGGTGTATGCCGAAGGAGCTATTGTAGATGGTCAAGGACGAGTAGGAGAAAATGAAATTGGCGGCGATCGCTATGCATCCATTTTACGGGATTTGCGCTTAGACGATCGGGTGAAGGCAGTGGTTTTACGGATTAATAGTCCGGGGGGAAGTGCGACTGCTTCGGAGAGGATTCGACGGGAGTTAGAGTTAATTCAAGCCGCGAACAAACCAGTGATTGTATCGATGGGGAATTATGCTGCTTCTGGGGGCTATTGGATTGCTACAGCCAGCGATCGCATTTTAGCAGAACCGAATACGATTACCGGTTCCATCGGTGTGTTTGGAATTTTACCAAACTTGCAACAAATCGCCAATGAGAATGGAATTACTTGGGATGTAGTCAAAACAGGATTGTATGCTGATTTAGGCAGTAGCGCTCGCCCCCGATCTCCTGGCGAACTTAGTATATATCAGCAAAATGTCAATCGAATTTATCAACAATTTCTGCAAACCGTGGCAGCATCCCGTAATTTAACGGTGGCACAAGTCAATCAAATTGCCCAAGGTCGGGTATGGTCAGGAAAAGAAGCCCAGGGAATCGACTTAGTAGATGAGTTGGGAGGGTTGCAAGAGGCGATCGCCAAAGCCGCAGAAATGGCTGAATTAGGAGAAGATTGGCAACTCGAAGAATATCCCCAAACTCGCAGTTTAGAAGAGCGATTAATTGAGCAATTAATCGGCATTCGTCATACTCCAGAAGCTTCGGATTGGTTGATGGAAGAAGTGGAGAAACTCAAAGCAGAAGTGGATGAGTTAAGAACCCTCAATGACCCCTTGAGTATGTATACTCGAATGCCATTTTATTTGGAGATTGAGTAAGGAAAGGGTGATTTAGGCTAAAATAAGAAAAATTATCATAAATTCTCCGATCTTCGGGGCACTTTTAATGTGATTATTTCCAACAGGATTTAGTTCTATGACTCTTGCTATTCAACGCTTTACCCTAGAAGAATATCTGCACTACGATGATGGTACAGATACGATCTATGAATTAGTGAATGGAGAATTAGTCGCAATGGCACTCGGAACTGGACGGCATGGTGAAATTGCTGATTTTATTAATACTGAGTTTCGTCATGAAATTGCTAGAACTGGACAAGACTGGGTATCAAGAGCAATGATGCTTGCAGTTCAATCTCCCCGTGGCGATCGCTTCGATACTTCCCGTATTCCCGATGTAGTAGTGCTACCGAAAGAACAATGGCGTAATTTGCAGAACCGGGAAGCGATCGTTCTCTTGAATGAACCCTCACCTCTGTTAGTCGTAGAAGTCGCTAGTCCATCGACTCAAACCATTGATTATCGTGCTAAACGGACAGAATACTGTGTGTTAGATATTCCCGAATACTGGATCGTCGATCCCTTGGAGGAAAAAGTTACTATTTTTACGTTGTCTGAAGGCTGGTATGACGAAGCTGTATTTACAGGAGGCGATCGCCTCATTTCACCTACTTTCCCCGAACTCAATTTAACTGCCCATCAAGTCTTGCAAAGTGATTAACCGTTTACAATCAAGATTACCCAATGAATTAAGGAATATAAGTCCCCATCAATTTCCCTTCTGCATCATATAATTCTAACGCAATACCTGCCGTTCGACTAATATTTTCCAGAGCATTTTGAACACTTTGCACATGCTCATCAACCGAAGTAAACGTCGTTAAATCTCCACGACCTCTAGCCTGAATAAGTGTTTGACGAACCCTTTTGACATAATCAGACGTTAGAGTAACTTTCAATAAATTCTGACTGACTGTATATTCACAGATTTTCGGTAGACCTGCACAAGTTTGATTTAAATCATTTCGTGCTTGTTCCAACCGGTTTGCTTGCTGTAGTTTTTGCTCTGCTGACTGTAACGATCCTTGATAAACATTGACCAGGGGAGATGCTTTACTATAATAAAAACTATCGCTTGGAACTTGCTGTAAATAATTCACCGCTTGACTCCAATGACCCACTGCTAGGGCTAATTCATTACTTTGTTCAAATTCCTTCGCTTTATCTGCTAACGTTAGGGCTTGATTATAAGTATCACTAGCAATTTCTTCCTTTAAGAGTCTCTCTCGGCTGGCTTGAAACTGGGTTTCATAGACATCTAAAAGCTGATTAGCCTCGACTTTTGCTTGAGTCCCCTGGGGAATATTTTTCAAGCCATTAATCGCTGTATTCCAACTGCCATAGGCCTGTTGCCAATTTTCTAAGGATTGAGCAATTCCTTGACGAGTTTTAGCCAGATCTGCGGCCTGTTTTGCCCGTTCTAAATTCTGTTGCGCTTGTTGTTCAACTTGGATACGATTTTGAATCGCTTCTAGATTTTGTTCATATTCTTTTAGCTTGGTTTTGACTAAGGGATAAATGGTTTCAGCCGTAGAAACTTGTTGTAAATTTTTTACAGATTCCAGCCAAAGTTGCTCGACTGCTTTCCAAGTTTCCAGAGGATGGGGAGGGTTCAAACTTAGTTGGGCTGCTTCACTGGCTTGGGAAAAGGCGCTAACGATCCGATTGAGATTATCGGTATGCACTGTATTACGTCGCATGAATTCTTGGGCTTGGGCAAAATAAGGAGACCAAAAGGGAATTCGTTCGACTTGAGAAATCGCTTCTTGTAACTGTTGTTGCGCTTGTACCAATCTTTGGGGGTTATCCGTAGTTTCTGAGGTTTGGATCGCAACTTGGCCGAGGCGTTGGGCAGTTTCTAGGGGAATGCAAGTGGCGATCGCACAGGGACGAGTCATCATATACATCACTCCTCCTGCGATCGCCAGTCCCAAAAGCCCTGCAATTCCCCAACCCCAAGTAAATAAGCGAGAGGGCGGTTGAGCTGGGGTAAGGGACTGGGATGGAGTCGCTTCTAGCAGAGATTGATCCTCTAGATTAAAAGACTGGGAAAAGTAGGGGCGTTTTTGTCCTGCTACCCGCACAAAAATTCGTCCTTGGCGACCGATCAACGGTCGATACTTTCCAATATCTTGTTGCAGTTGGGCAAAGATCCGTTGGGTATCCGGTTGAATTTTGGCAGTATGTTGGGCTAACACCATTAAGCTGCCGTTTTGTAGTAAACATTGAACCCGAAAGGCTGGCCCATGGGGAAGTTTACGATTGAGGTTTTTTTGGAGATGCTGGGTGAGAACTTGGAGTGGGCTACACTCCTGCTTAGTCGCCATAGTCAGCAGGAAGGGTTAAAGAAGGAGTGGACAAAACAATGTATGGCTATTGTAACCAAAAGTTATAGCGCAACGTGCTGGTCATGGGTAATGGGATATTTTCCCCATCTCTATACTTAAATTAATCACAACAGACGCGGCGTAATCCTAACCATCCTCCTAAACCGCCGACCAATGCACCAAAAACTAGCAGTAGGAAAAATAGGGTTGTGGTATCAGTATAAAGATCCCAATAGGAATCCTGAAAGTGGGAGAGCAGAGGAATAACGGATAACTCTTGGGTAAATAACTTCAGGGATATCTGCTCAAAGCCTTGAACGATGCTCCAGGCGATCGCCCCCCCAACACCCCCTAAAATTACTCCTTGCATCATAAATGGTAAGCGAATCCACCAGCGAGAGGCTCCCACCAAGTGCATAATCTCAATTTCTCGGCGACGGGAGACCACAATTAACTCAATGGTAGTCGTCATAACGGCGATCGCGCTCACCATTAACACCATCGTCACCCCCAAACTCAACACCCGCAACCCCCGGTTAATCGTCGATAGTATATCTAACGCGGCTTCCCCATAAATCACCTCATTGACTCCTGATAACTGCTCTAACTGCGGAACCAAAGTCCTCAGTGCCTCTGGAGATCGAGCCTTTACCCTCAACTCATCCACCAAAGGATTGGTTGGTAAAATCTCGGTAGCGACCTCTGGAGAATTTAAACCCAACTCTGTCAGCAAACCCATCCAAGCTTCCTCCTTGGCGATCGCTTCCACCTCGACCACTCCCGGCAGATCCTGTACCTTCGCCACCAATGGGTTCGCGCTCCAATCCGCATCTAAATATACCGATACCTCCAACTGGCTCCCAAACTGATTCACCAAACCCTCCAACTGCCAAGCCACCTGCCAACTCAACCCAAACAAAAATAACAATACCGTCACCGTACTAATGGCCGCCCAATTCATCCATCCCCCACGGCGCAGCCCTAACTGCACCTCACTCCACAGATAGCCCAACTGAACCCCCATCAGAAAATCCTCATTTAAATAGCGATCGCTTTGAAAATTAGCATAAACCTGCTATCTTGTGACCCAGAAACATCAACCCTCTATTCTGAACCTAATTGCCTGCATCCCACAACAGCCCAAAAAATCAGCAGTTTTCCGGAAAGCCACGAAAATTTTGTGTTGATGGGGGAGAACCAAGCATACAATTAGGAATCAGGCCACAGCGCTCCCCTGGGTTTTCTGGGAGTTGTCATCTAAAATAAACAAGTCCTAACGGTGAGGTAGTGAACAAATGTCAACAATCTTTGGAACTCCTAGTAACGACGCTTTACGGGGAACAGCCGGTTCCGACAATATCTTTGGCTTACAAGGCAACGATACCCTCGAAGGTTTAGAATCAAACGATTTTTTATCCGGCAACCAACAGAATGATTTCCTCTCTGGTAACACCGGTAATGACAGCCTCAGAGGGGGGATGAATAATGATACCCTATTCGGCGGACAAGGCGATGATACCCTTCTTGGAGACCTAGGGGATGATATTGTTTCTGGAGACCTAGGCAATGATTCCCTATTAGGTAACCAAGGCAATGACCAACTCCTCGGAGGCATGGGGAATGATATCCTCTACGGGGGACAAAACCAAGATACTCTCTATGGAGGGCAAGGCGCAGACTCCCTCTTTGGAGATTTAGGAAACGACACACTATTTGGCGACCTCGGCTCCGATACCCTCACAGGAGGAGCGGGTCGCGATATTTTTGTCCTCTCGCGCAAGAGTGTGGCTGGCCAAAACCCCACGACAGGTGGCCCCGCGATTACCGATGCGGACATTATTACAGACTTTCAAGACGGACTAGACCTCATTGGTATTCAAGAGGGTCTTCAGTTTAGCCAACTCTCCATTCAAGCAGGAACTGGGACATTCGCAGGCAGTACCGTTATCCAAGACCAAGTAACCGGTAACTTCTTAGCTATTGTTCAAGGAGTTAATCCAGCCCAAATTACCGCAGATGACTTTACAACAGATTTAGTCAACCCCATCACCAGTCCAACCCCGACTCCCACACCAACCCCAACTCCTACCCCAACTCCGACTCCTACCCCACCTGTTCCTTCCACAGTCACCCTCACACTAAATGATGGAGTAGCATTTGAATCCGATGCAGCAAATACCGCTACGTTCACTGTCGCTCGTACTGGAGGAAGCACGGCCGCTGCACTCACTGTGAACTACACTATTGGGGGTACAGCGACTAACGGTACAGATTATCAAACCCTCAGTGGAAGTGTTACCATTCCTGCTGGCGCAACTAGCGCGGTGATTACCGTTACTCCCATTGATAATGTTGCATTTGATGGTGCAAGAACCGTCGATCTCACTTTAGACGCTAGTGGGTTTTATACTGTTGGTACACCTAATACAGCTCAATCCACTATTTATGATAATGAAACCGTCTATGTTTCTAATGCTTATACAACCGCTACTAATGGTGACACGGTTGAAGGAGGCCAAGCTGTAGTTGGACTTAACGCCTTTGATGTGATTACCAATGGAATTGTAGCAGCCGGTGGTGATGATACAAATCCAGGTCGGGTAGAAGTAAGAGCAGGAACGTACAATGAAAACGTAAATATCAGTACTCCTCCAGTCCATGTCCGAGGACCATTTGCAGGTGTGGCAGGAAATGATGCTAGTCGAGGTACAGGAGAGGCAATTGTCATTGGCGAAATGCGCTTTGACCGTGCTGGTTCTGCTACGAGTCCAGTGTTAATTGATGGACTGCAATTCCAGAGTGATGGGAATGCCGCTACTCCTGCCATTAATATGGGGGATATTGGTGGAGCAGGACCAACCCCAGCATTTGCAGGAGATAATAATAGTATTATCAACAACCGATTTATCGGATTGCAAGAGGATGCGATATTCAAAGGCAATGATAGTGCATCAACTAATCTCACTATTCAGGGTAATTTGTTTGATGGCATCACAGGTGCTGGAAGACGGGCGGTGTTTGTTCAAAATGTTGATGGTACTATCTCGGTTTCCAATAATGAAGTTCGCAATATTGGAGCCGCCGGTCAAGATTCTCCTGGTTTGTTATTAGATAATGTGGGTGGTACGATCAGCATCAATGGTAACGTCTTAACTAATGTTAATAGCCAGGGTATTCAATTAGCTGGCTTGCAAACAGGTGCAACAGCAACAATTAATAACAATAGATTTAACAATGTGAATTCACTTAATGATCCTACCAACTCAGCCATTCGCTTGAGAGATTCTGGAACGTCAGCAGCCACACTAAATAATGGTCAGGTTACTGTTGGTGGTAATACCATTAACAACACCTTGAATGGTCTATTTATTAGAACTCCAGCTAATCCTACTAATGTCACCTACCGTAACAATGCATTTACAAATGGAGTCATTTACCCAGGTGGTGCTTTAACAACAGGAACTCCAACTACAGGAACCATTTACGCAATTATTAATGATGGTACAGGAACTCTCAATGTAGCTGGGCTACAAAATACACTCAATGGTGCATTATTGACTGGAGCTAATGTTTTTGGAACTAATGTCACTATCTAGCTAGTAATAGGGTGAGCAGAATAAATAAGTGATGATGTAACTTCTATAATTTTTGTTTTTCCCTGCCTACCCTACAACTATTTTCCTGAAGTCAGATTTTCCCGTTAATCTTGATTTTTTCAGCTCTCTATCTTGCTAGATAAGAGAGTTTTTTTCTCCATCTATTCTTAATATTCAATACTGCATGGGTGGAGAGTTACTCCAGACTCAATAGCCTTAAATCTAGTCTTGAGTCTGTTAAACTTACATGAAGCCATTCCGATCGCCCATGACCGAAGACAATACCATCCGCATCCGAGGAGCGAGACAGCATAATCTCAAGAATATCGACCTGGAACTACCGCGCGATCGCCTGATTGTTTTCACAGGGGTGTCCGGCTCGGGGAAATCTTCCTTAGCGTTTGATACCATTTTTGCCGAAGGCCAACGGCGCTATGTGGAGTCCTTAAGTGCCTATGCGCGGCAATTTTTGGGTCAGGTGGATAAACCGGATGTCGATAGTATCGAGGGGTTGAGTCCAGCTATTTCTATAGACCAAAAATCAACCTCCCATAACCCCCGATCTACCGTGGGGACGGTGACCGAAATTTATGATTATTTGCGCTTGTGGTTTGGTCGTGCCGGAGAACCCCATTGTCCCATATGCGATCGCTCCATTGCTCCGCAAACCATCGATCAAATGTGCGATCGCATCATGGAACTTCCTAACCGTACTCGCTTCCAAATTCTCGCTCCTGTGGTACGCGGTAAAAAAGGAACCCATAAAAAACTGCTCTCTAGTTTAGCTTCCCAGGGATTTGTACGGGTGCGAATTAATGGCGAAGTGCAAGACCTTTCCGATACTATTGAACTGGAGAAAAATCGTAAACACGATATCGAAATTGTCATCGATCGCTTAATCATCAAATCAGGATTAGAAGAGCGATTAACCGACTCCTTAAGCACCGCGCTCCATCACGGGGAAGGGATGGCGATGATTGAGATTATGAGAGATTCAGAACCCGAAACGATCCTATTTTCTGAAAACTTCGCCTGTCCCGAACATGGCGCTGTCATGGAAGAATTATCTCCGCGATTATTTTCCTTTAACTCTCCCTATGGCGCGTGTCCCGACTGTCACGGGTTAGGGAGTCACCGCCAATTTTCCCCAGCACTGCTGATTCCCGATGCAGAGGCTCCTTTGTTTCGCGCGATCGCGCCCTGGTCAGAAAAAGAAAATACCTATTATTTATCCCTACTCGACAGTGTAGCAGAAGCCTATAATTTTGAACTAACCACGTCGTGGAAAAATCTAACTTCTGAACAACAAGAGATCATTCTTCATGGCACAACTGAAGAAATCTATCTTGAACCCCAATCCGACTATCGGCAAACTTCCGGTTATTATGCTCGCTTTAAGGGAGTCATTCCCATTTTAGAGCGAATTTACCATGAAACTGGTTCAGACTTACAAAAACAGAAACTTGAACCCTATCTGATTGATAAAATCTGTAGTTCTTGCAACGGAAAGCGCCTGAAGCCAGAAGCCTTATCTGTGCGCTTAGGACAATATCATATTCACGATTTAACCGAGATTTCCATAGCCGATTGTTTGGAGAAAATTAAGCAAATCCATCTATCCGAGCGCCAAGCGAAAATCGGCGAACTCGCTCTCAAAGAAATTCAAGCTAGACTGAAATTTTTAATCGATGTCGGTTTAGATTATCTTACCCTAGACCGTGCTGCCATGACGTTATCTGGAGGAGAAGCGCAACGCATCCGGTTAGCGACCCAAATTGGAGCGGGGTTAACGGGAGTATTATATGTATTAGATGAACCCAGTATTGGCTTACATCAACGGGACAACTCTCGTCTCCTGCAAACCTTAACCCAATTACGGGATTTAGGCAATACCTTAATCGTCGTCGAACATGATGAAGAAACGATTCGCAATGCCGATTATTTGATAGATATTGGCCCCGGTGCAGGGGTTCATGGTGGCGAAATTGTGTCCCAAGGAACGCTACAACACTTACTCGATAATCAGCTATCCTTGACGGGGGCATATTTATCCGGTAAACGAACAATTGAAACGCCAAAACAACGCCGCGAAGGGAATGGGCGATCGCTCCTCATCAAAAATGCCCATAAAAACAATCTCAAACATATCCATCTTGAAATTCCCTTAGGCAAACTCGTCAGCATTACTGGAGTTTCTGGTTCTGGAAAATCAACCCTCATTAATGAACTACTTTATCCTGCTCTCCAACATCATTTAAACCGGAATATTGCCTTTCCCCAAGAATTAGACAAAATCACTGGGTTGGATGCCATTGATAAAGTGATTGTTATCGATCAATCTCCCATTGGTAGAACCCCAAGATCCAATCCTGCCACCTATACCGGTATTTTTGATTCCATTCGTGCTATTTTTGCTGAAACCATTGAAGCCAAAGCCAGAGGATATAAACCTGGACGCTTTTCTTTTAATGTGAAAGGGGGACGCTGTGAAGCCTGCGGAGGACAAGGGGTAAATGTGATTGAAATGAACTTTTTGCCTGATGTTTATGTCCAATGCGAAGTCTGTAAAGGAGCCAGATATAACCGGGAAACCCTGCAAGTGAAATATAAAGGGTATTCTATTGCGGATGTTTTGAACATGACCGTTTCTGAAGCCTTAGAAGTCTTTCAAAATATCCCCAAAGCCGTTAACCGCTTGCAAACCTTAGTCGATGTCGGATTAGGATATATTCATCTCGGACAACCGGCTCCCACCCTCTCTGGAGGAGAAGCTCAACGGGTGAAATTAGCCACAGAATTATCCCGCAGAGCCACAGGAAAAACCCTCTATTTAATTGATGAACCCACCACTGGACTCTCATTTTATGATGTCCATCAACTGCTGAATGTGTTACAGCGCTTAGTGGATAAGGGCAATTCTATTATTGTAATTGAGCATAATTTAGATGTGATTCGTTGCTCTGATTGGATTATTGACTTAGGCCCAGAAGGAGGGGATAAAGGAGGGGAAGTAGTAGTAACGGGAACTCCAGAAGAGGTCACACAACATTCTCTGTCCTATACAGGGTTTTATTTGCGAGAAGTTCTAGGCTAGAACTCGCAAAGTGAACCCTTCCATTTGTAATTGATTTAATAGCGGGGAACGGAAGGATCAACTAAATAAGAGTAAGCATCAATGCCACCGGATAGGTTTTTAAGATCGGTAAATCCCTGATTCATGAGCCATTGGCACATTTGTTGGGAGCGCATTCCATGATGGCACATCACCACCGTTGTCTTATCCTTGTCAAATCGGGCATGAATTGCTTCTGACCATTCCCGAAACTGACTTAAAGATAGGACTTCAAATCCTTCAATCTGAGCCAAATCAACTTCCTGTGGTTCGCGCACATCAATAAATTGCCAATTGGCTCGCTCTTCGTCGCTCAAGTTCGCTAATTTTTCCACACTAAATTCTTCAATCATCATAGGTTGGTATTCCTAAAACTGACTTAACTATTCTCGTTGGAAGATTCCCGAATTTGCCGTCGAGTGGGAGAACGTTCATCCCCAATGATATCAGAAAATAAAGCAATCCGCTCAGACATTTTTTGTTGCACATTTTTGGCTTCTTCTTCCGATTCAAAGGGCGAAGATGTTCGAGAAAAAGATGGAGAACGCTGCGTTTGGGCTGCTTCTTTTTCTGCTTGCCATTGTTTAAGACGTTGCTGAGAAACCTGCTGATGGTTTTTCATATACTGGGACCAGAATCCAGTATTTAGTTCATCCATCGTGCGTACAATTGACCAAAACTCCATTAACATTAAGTTGTGGAGCATTTGATCGTTACGCTTCAACCCCCGGATGGCTTCAGCAATCTGGCGGTAAAAATCCCGTTGGGAGTCTGAAGACTCATTCTCTCGACTCAATCTCATTACCTACCCTATTCCCTGATACTTGGGATTATCATAGATCAGAATTCGATTGCCGTGCAGTGGGAAGTTTGCAAGAATATGGCAAGATAGGGAAAACGCTGGTGAACTCGACACGCTCGATCCCCCTATGCTTATTCCCTTAAATCGCAGCCGGTTTGAACAACTGATTCCTCTTATCGGGACAGGCAATCAATACAAATACTGCTGGGGCAAGTTTCCTGACCTCCTCAGACGCTTACTCGCCTCAGTTTTGGGCGCTCTGGTGATCTTCTTTGGCCGGCTCTCGGCTTTGGGAGAGAGTTTTGAGTTACTCTTATTTTTGATTGGGATTACCATCGGAACCTATTGGTTATGGGGGCCGATTTTCTGGGCTAGTCGCCGCAATGCTACATACCGAAGATTTCCCTATAGCGGATTCTGGCGCGGTCAAGTCTTGGATGTGTTTGTGACTGATGAATTAATTAATACAGAAGAAACGGTGAATAATCGTGGAGATTTAGTGATTGTCGAAAACCGGGAACGGCGTTTAAATCTGGATTTAGTTGATGAAACAGGCTTTGAAACCCGTTTTCAAGTGCCCATCCGTCGCCAATACCGAGCTATTGATGTGGATATGATTGCGGAAATGGTGGTGATGTCGAATCAACGGGATTTAAGCCGGATTAATCGCATATCTGATGTTTATCTTCCCCAGCTTAACTTGTGGGTGAGTGACTATCCTTATCTACGTCGTGATGTGTTTTTAGATGTGAGCAAAACCCTACGCCGACAGTCTATGCGCTCGGAAACTCGCCCGATGCGCCGTCGGCCTATTCCTCAACAGCGCAATGATGAGTATGATTTTTAGTCTTGGCTTTTGAGCTGTTGAGAGCGCAAGGTTTGTAAATCTCGAACTTGTTCGGTTACATGGATTAAAATTTGATTTAAGCTGGTGAGGGAGTCTAACTCTTTTCCGGAAAACTGAGTATCTCCATGGGCTTGATCGCGGATCTCATTTAGTTTCTTCTGCAATTGTTGGGCGATGGTTAATGCATCTCTGCCCATGGTGGTTAATTGTTGTCGTTGGTGAAACTTTAAAGCTGCTCCCCGTAAGACTTGTAGTGTTGCTTCTTCCCCCTGTTTTCCTGGCATTACCCGTAAACGCAATAATAATCGTTCTTGCTGATAGTAGCGTTCGAGTTCTACTTCTTTCACTGTTTTGACGGGAATTAGGGGTAAGCGACTGAGTAATTTGAGTTCATGAATTACCCCCTGAAACAGCTCTAAGGGTAGGTTGTCTAAAACGGATTGTATGATGCCGTTTAAGCTCCATAACACTCGCCCGTGGTGAGGATGACGTTCAAAAAACAATCGTCCGATACCACCGACTAAAACTCGACTGAGTAATTCTTGCCATAAAACAGAGGGGGGCAGCGTTGCCAGCATGTCAACAGGACTGCATAAATACTGGGCTTGGATTTTTAGTTCAGGTAACCCTTGCGTGAGGTGGGGTTGATCGACTGGAGGGGACGGTTTGGGGGTAGAGTTAGATTCAGGAGTTGCTCCTTTGACTAAAGCGATCGCATCTTCGGTATCTAAAACTAAGGTGGGTCTGTTTTGCCAATGCTCGGATTCTGAGGTACTCTTAGACCCTGAAGTGGGCTTTGAAGAAGGCTCAGGTAAGGCAGGAGGGGATTGTTGTTGAGTGCTGATGTGATTGAGATAGGCTTTAAGGATAGATTGGTGTAAGTCTGAGGAAATCTTTTGAGTGACAATGGAACATCGCAGGTACGATAGGATTTGACGGCAATACGTGAGAGCGCTATTGTCTTCTGGATCGACCATTCCTAATCTGACTAAACTTCCTTCTAAGGCTAGAGGTAAGACTTGATGATAAAGGCAAGCTTCAAAGGAGAGAACCCGATCGATTAGAGGAAAGAGGCGATCGGTATCAATATTAAGGGTAGAAATTGAAGAAGAATGATTAAAGGAAGGAGGGGGTAAGCTCATGATCGGTGCTGGCAATAATGAGGATGGGTGTTCGCGGTAGATGTTACAACTTGGAATATTTCCTTCATCCAAGAACTTCGAAAAAAGCAAATTCAGAAGAACGAAAGTACACTTAGGTATATACTTAAGTAGCCAGTTACACCCTGATCAGAGGATTTGAGTTTTGCACAAAAAGTGTTTAGAGATTCCGCAGAGATTGAGCGGCTAAATATAGCTTACTCCATTCTGCAATGACTTGACTGGTTTTCCAGTTTAAGATTTCAGCAATTTCATGGGGTAGAGTTTTGGCTCTGAGCAATTCGAGTAACTGTTTTTGGGTAGGGGTAAGGCTGTCCAGATAGGTTTGCCATTGGCTTGGGGTTAAGCCTAAGCTGTGGTCTTGAAGGGAGATATCTAACCAATGACTGACTAATTCTGGGTTCTGTTTGATGGCAAAGATGCGAATAGCATGATAGCTTACTTTCTCTCGTAGGCGATAAACTTGTTTGACAGATAGATCGAGTAGAGGGGCAATTTCTTCTTGGGTGCGTCCTTGAAGATAGAATTTTAGCCAATTGGCTGCTTTTTCTCCTAGAGCTTGGTGTAGGTAGGCTTGAAATTCTTTGGCGACGGCTCTTTGATAGCGTTGTTGTTGCAGATAGGTTTGAGTGTCTTGATATTCGACGATCGCCTGACGATCTAAGAGACTGATTGGATCGTCGCTCTCTTCTGAGCTGAGTTCTTCGGAAATGAGTCGCACTAAGTTACCGGTGGGAATATTGGTCATTCCTCCGCGCTGGCTACGCCGTAGATAGTTGAGAAACCGATAGAGAAGCAGGGGTTGATTGCGAATGGGGCGCAGGCAGTATTCTTCTAAGGTGGCTAAAATGAGGGTGTTTTGTAACCATCGCTGGGGGGTAATCTGTTGGATTAAACCCATTTGTTGTTTGAGATAGCGATCGCTCTGTAATAATTCCTGAATTACTTCTTGCAGTACATCTACAACACTGCGTTGGCGATCGCGACTTAAGGCTACCCAGGTGCGAATTTTATTGCGAATCAAAAATAAGCTCGCTAACCGCTTCATCAGTTTTCTGTAAGCGACTTCTGGTGCTACCCCCAAGTATCGGTCTCGTAAAATTCGATAACGATAGTCCATGGCTGCCACCGCAATCTCCCAATCTTCTGGATTGAGATCTAGCAAGCGATCAGGATTTTCCCCGATTAACCAGTTAATAATACTCTGATGAACCTCCTGAGAATACTCAGAACATTCAGTCTTGAGGCGCGATCGCCAATCATCCATTAATTGTTTCAGAACGCTCATCAGACTCACCGCTTAGAGACGCTTTTGCAAAAAGAGACGCTTCGGTTTCCCCAACAGAAAGTTACTCCAACTGAGTTCTACCTGTTGCAGACGATAGCCCACCTTATAGTAGAGACACCGTGCGGGATGGTTATTCTCTAAAACATGAAGATAAATTTCTTCACATCCCCATTTCAACGCTGTTTTTTCACAATGGTCTAGCAGTTCTTGAGCCAACCCTTGATGACGATCGTCTGGTTTGACCGCTAAGTTAGAAATATAAGGATATTGGGCAAACTGATTCCAGTCTGACCAAGACCGTAAAGAGACTTCTACCATTCCCGCTAACCTCTCTTGTTTAGTGACTCCTCCATTACCTGAGTGTTTTTGGGACACTGCCACCCAACAACTATAGTAGGGAGAAGCGTTGCACCATCGTTGTTTTAGGTCTTCATAGATTCCCCAACGAATCAGGAGACTTAACCAACGAAACCACACTTTCCACCCTTGGAACGTGTGGAAACACTCGGCTAAAAGGTCACTGAGACCTTTGAGATCTTGGACTTGAGCCATACGGATGGCATAGCGATCATGCATTCAGAATAGGGAATAGGGAATAGGGAATAGGAAAAACTCTATGTTTGCGATCTCTCGATTAGGGATAGGTCTCGATCAAAGGCGATCGCCTGCATATGACAACGCAGGGGTAGACTAGAGTCTTGGAGTTGTTCTTCCAGGGTTTGGAAAACTGGACGACCGGGCAACCCTAAAGGAAGACTACCATAATAGGGTAGGAGTAATCCGATCACCATCACCCAAAATAGGGGGGTAAATTCTAGAGGAGTGTGAGATCCTATTTTAGAAGGTTTGCAAGGGTTCAGGGGTTGGTGAAAAGTTAGGGGAAAAGGATTCATCAGAAGCTCCTGAATTTTGATCGTTTAAGTAGATGGTGCGGATATCGGTGGGTAAAGCTGCTTCTAGGGCAGCGAGTCCTTGTTGTAATTGGGTTTTCACGCTGAAGGGAGAAATGGATTCTCCTTCAGCTTGTAAATAAGCAGCTATCCGGGTTTCACTCCAGTGGAAGGTCTGAGAGAGTAGAATCATTAACCGCAGAACGGGTTCTAATTGATCCATTGCTTGTTCAACATAGCACCACAGAGGGGGAGAACACTCCTGAAGGTTGTAATAAATAGATTCAACCGGGGGCAACTCCATATTGTTGATACAGAACGCAGTGAAGTTAATCAGTGCATTTTGTAAGGTTAGAGGCTGATCGCCAGGTTGGGTATTACTAGAGTGTAAATGGAGTCCTCCTAGTTCATAATAGATATGTCGCCAGGTGCAAGCAAATAGGTAATCAGCTTGTACCGGCGATCGCGCTGAATGGGAAATAAGAGTATAAACGATGGGATTATAGCGACAAAAGATGGCTGTGAAGTAGCGCCCTGACTCTGGATGGCGCTGAAATAAGGTGAGCAATTCTTGATCGCTGTAGTGAGTCAGGGACTCAATTAGGGGATGCTGGGTTTCGAGAAACTGGGGCAAATGCATGGCTATGAGGCTTCACGCTTGCAAACAGGGCATAGGGACTTGACCTCCTCACCTGGCTCAAGGCACGGTGATTCCTAAACCTCACGATTTAGGTTTCTGCTTCTCCCACATCTGCGTACACGACTAACTCTTGTTAGTTATGTTCCCGTCTTACGTCATGTCCACAGACTTTCGACCCAATGAGAGAGTCCCGATTCCGCAGAGCAATGCGGTACGGAATTTTAAAAGATACATGTACTTGTTGCTTAGAGCTTTTACCCAACCAAGCGTTCCTGGTCAGAACCCCGTAACCCTAGTTTTCAAGATGTTAATATCGAATGCTTGGTTTTTGCTCTTCGATATCCCTCTACTTTAGCAAAAAGAAGTCAAGCCGTCCTGTGCTTGGCTGAAGGACGGGGTTTGAGACCTAGAATGTTCGAGGATAGGTAATCGTGTATTGGATCGCTGAGGGCTGGTGATCGCGCACTAGGCAATCGGCAATTGGCAACCAGTTAGTCTTTCCAGGACATGGCTTTGTTATTGAATGGGTTTTGGGTCAACTGTATCATCATGGCGTTCAAATGCGGAAAAATCCGGTAAATCTATCTGTTATTCTGAAAAAAAGCCCAGATCTTATCTGGATAGTATCATGAAAAATGATGCTGACATTGAGCGATCTGGATCATATTTTTGGAGTCTTTCTTGAGAGGATAATAGACTGGTTGGAGGTCGATTAAAGAAAAGTTTTCTTAAGATAATTAAAATTTAACTCTTATATAGATCAGCAAGGGGATTCGTTTGGATTAAACAGAATTCAATTTAACCACCAGTTCATGATACTCTAGATATACTCAATATTTTTTGAATAAGATATATGGTTGGGTTAAGTGAATTTGGCTTAGATGAATCTGGTTCTTTGATAACCAATATTGTTGTCGATGCCTGGGGGTGTGAAATTTGTTTTGAATGCAAGTATCTCCTGGATAAAAGACTGCGATATAAAATACACTTCTTAAATTGTGAAAAAATAGACTGGTTCATCAATTCACCAGAAAGAAAAAACCAGATAGACGCAGATATAATATTTTTCGATTTCGGCAGAAAAAATCATGAGAAAGAAGCTTCTATTCATACTGATATATTCACTGCGGACATTCTTTACGGCGATCTAAAAATCGAGAAAAATTGGTAGCATTAAATACTATTATTTTTTCTCCTGGACAACTGCTAGAGTCCATTGATGAGTCGGGGGTTAGTTCTAGAGTAGTCTAACTGGGGCGATCTCACTTTGTTCAGGATAGCATCATGAATGCGATCGCCTCCCCTAACTACAACAAAGAATCCGGATCGATATTCAACTGTCGCAATTTCTCCCGTAGCTATTGTAAATCTGAGTCAGCACGATCGGCTCTTTGTTGTTGGCGTTCCTTTTCCTAATAAAAACAAAATAATTTACTCTGAATAAAGATCGAAATTTCACTAAAAATTAAGTTGATAGACAAAGAGTGTTATAATTTTCTGTTAGAGACTATTGAAAAGTTTGATATGTCTACATTCAAAACTTCTAATGAAGATCCACTTAATCAGATTGTTCTAGCGATTCAAGGACAGCAGTTTCAGGAAGCGGCGAACCTTTGCCGGCAGGTATTACAACAGAATCCTCAAAATGGAAAAGTGTGGCATCTGTTTGGGGTAACCTACTATAGCGCAGGAGAGATAAAACAGGCGATCGCCGCTTATGAAAATGCCCTGAAAATTGACCCTCATCAACCCCAAACCCATAATAATCTGGCCATTGCCTTAGCTCAAAGCGATCGCCCTACGGAAGCACTCAAGCATTATCAACAGGCGATCGCCCTTGCACCCGACTATACCGAAAGTTACTATAATCTCGCCAAAACTTACAAGACCCTGGGGAATCTAGATTTAGCTCTTCAGAATTATCAACAGGCGCTGCATCTTAATCCTGACTATAGCCAAGCGCGGCAAAATTTGGGCAATCTCTATTTAGAACAGGGAGAATATGACCGAGCTATTGTGGAGTTAAAACAGGTCATTGCCCAAGTTCGAGATCGGGCCATTATTCACCATAGTCTTGCCTTCTGTTACCATCAAAAAAATGAACGAAAAGAGGCTATTTCCCATTACCAAAAGGCGCTAGAACTAAATCCCCAATATATCTCCATCTATGCCAATCTCGCCTCTCTACTCCATCAGGAAAACCAGGTCGAGCAAGCCATTCCCTACTATAAAACCGCCTTAAGCCATGCTCCAAATTCGCCCAAACTGCACCACGATCTGGCCGTTGCTCTGGGCGCTCAGAAACAACTCGAAGCGGCAACCGATCACTATTATCGATCGCTAGAACTCGAACCTAACTCACCAGAGGCGCATAATAATTTAGGGGTAGCCCTGAGTCAACAGGAAAAATTTGAAGAAGCGATCGCCGAATATCATCGAGCGCTAGAACTTAATCCCCATTATCCAGATGCCTATAATAATCTCGCCGTTGCTCTGGATAAAATAGGTGAATATGATGGGGCGATCGCTGCTTATCAAACCTGTATTTCCCTGAAACCTGACTATGCTGAAGCCCACACTAACCTCGGAATAGCACTCCTACTCGCTGGAGAGTTGAGCAACGGTTGGGCAGAATATGAATGGCGTTATCAATGGCAAACCGCCAGTAATCATAGACCTGTTTATCAACCCCGATGGAATGGAGATCCATTTATAGGACGAACTTTACTGTTGTATTGTGAACAAGGTTTTGGAGACTGCATCCAGTTTTTACGCTATTTACCTCTCGTGCAAGAGCGTGGAGGAAAAATAATCCTGGAATGTCCTCGACTGCTGATAGATTTGTTTCAAATCTTTATAGAAGAACATGCCTCAGATCCTGAGAAAAAGGTAAGGTTAGTAGCACGGGATCGACCTTTACCCAATTATCATATCTGGGCCCCGTTAATGAGTTTGCCCTATATTTTAGGAACCACTTTAGATACGATTCCGGCATCTATTCCCTATCTTCGCGCTCCAGTTAGGGCAGATTCAGAAAATTCATCATCTTCTTACCCAGAGATGGATCGACTCGTTCCTACGGTAGATCGGGCTATCCGAAAATCGGCTCATTTTAAGGTGGGGTTAGCCTGGGGCGGAAATCCCAATCATGGTAACGATTGCCAACGCTCCTGTCAATTCACCGATCTTCTGCCCCTGTTAGACATAGAAGGCATTGACTTTTACAGCTTGCAAAAAGGCGATCGCGCCCAAGAACTTGCAGGAGTAGAAAACATAACCAATCTTGACCCCATTATCCAAGACTTTGCCGATACCGCCACCCTAATTAACCAACTCGACTTAATCATCACTGTGGATACCTCCCTGGTGCATCTCGCGGGAGCCATGGGCAAACCCACATGGCTATTACTCTCCTTTGTCCCCGACTGGCGCTGGATGCTCGATCGCGAGGATAGCCCCTGGTATCCCACCGTCCGTCTCTTCCGGCAACCTGCACGCGGAGACTGGCATTCTGTAATTACTGCGGTTAAAACCCAATTAATCCCATCCATCTCCCCATCTCCTAATCCTTCCATCTCCCCATCTCCCCCATCCCCCCATCTCCCCATCCCCCGAACCGGAATAGGTATCACTTGGCAACTGGGCAACCACACTGGATGGGGAATATACGGACTCAACCTAGCCCTACAACTGGTGAAAAACCCAGAAACATTCCCTCATTTACTGGTTCCCCCTGGAAATATCCAGAACTTGCACCCCTTGCATCAAGTCCTTTTGCATCCGGTATTTGAGGAGCAAAAAATCCTTCAGCGTTTCTTAAACCAGTCCTTGGGTAAGGCACTAAAATCTGATTTTCCTATCTTTCATGGTTTAGGTCATGGGTTTGGAAAGTCACCCTTAATGGAACATGTGTACGGTCATTCTTCAGTAGGGATTGTATTTATTGAAGATACTCATCTGGAGCAAAAGGCGATCGCCAACGCCAAAACCTACGATCGCCTAATTGCCGGTTCCAGTTGGAACACCGAAGTTCTGACCAGTGCTGGAATTCCCCAAGTAGAAACTATTTTACAAGGCATCGATCCCACCCTATTTCACCCTGCCCCTAAGCTAGGAATTTGGGGTCAAGACCGCTTCGTAATTTTTGCTGGGGGTAAACTCGAATACCGCAAAGGACAAGACCTGATCATTGCCGCCTTCAAAGCCTTTCACCACCGCCATCCAGACGTTTTGCTGGTCACCGCTTGGCATAATGCTTGGCCCAGTTGGATGGTCGGATTGGACACGACTGGGAATGTGGAAGGATTACCTCAAATTAGTCAAGATGGCGTGTTACAGATTATGCCCTGGTTGCAGAAAAATGGCATCCCGGCTGAGGCGGCGATCGCCCTCGGTCCCACTCCCAACCACCTCATTCCCCAAATTCTCCGAGAAGCCGACGTAGCTATCTTTACGAGTCGTGCAGAAGGAGGAACCAACTTAGCAGCCATGGAATGTTTAGCCTGCGGTATTCCCACCCTTCTTTCTGCCAATACCGGCCATTTAGACTTACTCAACCGAGGTGCAGGTTATCCCTTAAAAACCCAATATCCCGTCGCTTCTCATCCCTATTTCCAAGGGACAGAAGGCTGGGGAAACTCGGATATTGAAGAAATTTTAGAAACCTTAGAATGGATTTACCACAACCGCAAGCAAGCCAAAAAACAGGGAAAACAATTTGCCAAGATTATGCAAACCTTGACCTGGGAACGACAAATCCAGCAACTGTTATAGCGCATTGCACTGTCATGTATAGTCATTTTAATTAAGATTGATACACCAAGATTTATCTACAACAACGGTATCTGTAGGGGCGAACGGCCGTTCGCCCCTACAACCATGTCCCATCCTTAATTACAACAACTATATATCTAGCCAACATCAATAAAAACAATTGTATCGAAGTTAATGACATTCGCGTTGAAACCCTTGTACCCAAGCAAGACCCAATAAATAAAAAAATGAAATCACATGAATCTTTTAGCAATACTCTCGATCGAGCCAATGGAATCCACCTAGAAATATGGGAACCAAGTTTGATAGTATTACCTATCCCAGAAAGAACGCTACCGGAAAGTATTTCTTTTGGATTATGGCTCAAGTTGACTAATCAGACAGTAAAACCTTGGAAAATTGATGCCGATAAAATAATCATTCCAGAGCTGATAACATCTGATGGTAAGATCTTAGAAAGAGGATTAAATACTGATCATCAGAAAAATGAAGCAAATACACCCTATAAAGGCGATAACTTAGTCAATAGAGTAGTCTATTCTATTTCAAGTTTAATTGACGATATTGCCAGAAGAGGGATTTCGTGGGTGAGTCCCAAAACAGCAATATTTATATCCATTGCTGCTAAAGTTTGTTGGGAAAAAGATTTACTACAGTTACAGTTGTTAACGAATAGATGTCAAGCTTTAAACAGCTCGTGTTTTGATGCCCTCAAGCTAGGAAATTATCAACTCAGATTCATATATGAATCAAGTAGCAATCAAACAAAATATCAGCCTAAAGAAGGGATTTTACAGTTGAGAAATGTCAAACAACGAAAAGGCGATCGCTTAACCACTCCTTTTGTCAACCTACGCTTGGTTGAAACCAAACCCAATGATAAAGCAATAGAAGTAGATGGTATTCGCTTTGAAACTACATTGCCAGAAACAGTAATCCGCTTACCAAAGAAGGACAATGGTATAGAAACATCTGTACCAATTGGTATTCGGATTACAAATAATAGTAATACTGACTTTTATTTTAATTTTTATAACACACTAATTCCTGAACTTATTACTTTAAATGGGGAAATCATCAAGAAGGATTACACCAGCGATTTCTTAAAAAGGATGTTACTATCCGATATACTTTTAGCCGTACAAGGCAAAAGTATTGATTTCTTTCCTAATGCCAAACTATTGTGTAAAAAGAATGGCAAATTAAAACTCAAAATAGCTGCTGGAGATGGAGGTGATTGGAGTTTTAACAATCTTAAAGCAGGTAGATATTGGCTGCGATTAACATATAAGAATAAATCTGTAGAAACAAGAGTAGAGGATAGAAATGCAAAAAAGATTATCTTATTCAAAAAGCTTTGGAGAGGAATGGTGTTAGGGTCTCTTGTAGCACTGGATTTATAAATATAGTCATTTTCAATTTCACTAATTTTTGGATTTTTCAACTTGTCAATTATGTCTATAGCAACTAAAAACGTTCTCTTGAAAACACATTCACTATTTTGGCTAGCCACTAGCTTTTTGATTAGTATCACAAGCCAGCCTGTTCGTGCATTTACTCTTACACCTGGCCGTGGCTGGTTTGGATTGGGTCAAGGAGCTAGTGTTCGTTACCTCCCAAGAGATACAGGAAGCGACGAAATCTTTACTGTAGGAACCTGGCTAGATCCCAAATTAGTCACAGAAATCAATCAGTAATATTACGGTATTGCGGTAAAAAAGCAGAGAATACACTGATGCTTTAGGGAGAGTGAATCCATTCTTGAATTCAGTAAAAATACTATGGTTTGGATCGGCTAATACAGGTAGCATCTAGCCAACATGACATGGAAACAATTTGATCGAAGTTGATGGGATTCGCTTTCAAACAATTATGCCAAACCATCAACCAGTCATTATTGGAGATCCAGTTCCTAGTTTGTTGAATCTTTAATTTAACTAGACGTTCGAGAAGAGAAAAATTATGCTCTTAGAGCTTTTTAACAACTTATTTTTTAAAGAAAAGGGGGTTAACATGGGAATTGGGGGGCCAGAATTAATAGCATTGCCAATTCCCAAAAATGCCTCTGATGCCAGTATCGAAATCGAGATTACTGTTTATGTAATTAATAACACCCTCGAATCGGTTCGTCTTCATCCAAATGACGCTCTGATGCCCGAACTGATAACCTCAAAGGGTCAAACATTACAGCCAGAAGTAGCTATAGAAGAATCTTTGAAGAATCTAGAGAAAATTCAAGCTATTAGGAGGAGATCGCTCGGTGGCAGATTTCCATTGACTCGTTGGCTCTCAAATTTAGTTTTTAGGTTAAGACGACCTCCCAAGATAATAAATCTTGACGATAGCTTAATCGAACCTGGAGAGGGCAAAAAAACTTCTCCAATTGTCAGGCTACTTTGGTATAATAAAAAACTACAGCTAAAATTTATCAAACAATTTAGTTACTTACCAGTCAGTTTCAAGCTAAACGACAGTTGGTGTTTTCACGATCTGCAAGCAGATACCTATCAATTGAGGTTTACTAGAAAGAGTTCAAGCGATCGCACCTCAGCAGATTTGAAACCAGAAACGAAAACAGAGGCGATCGCTCCAGCTTTGGCAACTCAATTCCTAAGTCTGAGCTTGCAAGAGCCAGTAGGGCCTGACAACAGTGCGGTAGAAGTAGACGGGATTCGCTTTGAAACTCTAGTGCCGCAACCAAGGGTAATAGTTCCGAGGTCGCAACCAAAGGTAAGAGTTCGGAATCCGCACTTAGACCCCTATACTCTCGTAGAGATTGGTATTCGTATTAGCAACAACACCTCCAGTTGTTTTCGGTTCAACTTATTTGCCAGCTTGATTCCACAACTGATAGGAACGGATGGTCAACCAATAGAGGCTGCCTATGGTTGTAGCTTAACTATAATACCAAAAGAATCAGATTTTCCTATAGTTAAGCCGGGAGAGAGTCTGACATTTTTTCCCAAGATAGCACAACTGTTTTGGGTGAAGGGAGAGCTTTTTTGCCTGAGCATTCCAGCCGGAGATGGAGGTGGTTGGGTTTTTGGATCGCTTTCTTTAGGAACCTATCAAATTAATTTTATATACAAAAATCAAGATAGGACAGTAGAAATACTAGATAAAGAAGGGAGAAATGCGAAATTACTGGAAGACATCTGGGTAGGGATGGTGTTTACTCCATCAATCACTTTTAGTTTAGTTAGGTCTGAAACTGAAAAAAGTTTCTAGTCCATAAAAAAGTAGTCACTATTTTGTTGAGAAATAACATAGGAGCGATAAAAGTGCAAAAGCAAAGTACATTCATACTTTTTCTGACAACAACTCTCCTGGGAATATTGCCAACTAGGTCTAGCTTGGCATTCTCGATTACTCCTCCTCCCTCAGACTTCTACAGATACACAAAGCCTTACTTTGTTGATATTGACAAGGGGATATGGGGTTATACTCAATTAGACGCATGGCCAGAGTCGGACCCCCGGCGGTATTTATCGAGAGGACAGGTTATTGAAATCAAACAAGGGGGAACCACAGGATTACTGAACTTACTAGAAAGTGAGTTTCCCAACTGGAACTTTGAGGAAACGGGAAACTTACAAGGTAGTTTTGATATTCAGGAATATTACTCATGTGCTCCAAACCCTCTAGGATATGAGTGGTGTGGTCGTCACACATTGAATAGTGTCGGAGCTCATATTAGATTGAATTATAACCCCCAACCATTCTCTTTCGATCCCCAAGGTGATAATGTTCACTGGATTCAAAGGGTTATCGCTACCTTTTCACCATACAAAACAGTACCACCCTCCGGATATTTAGATTTCATCGATATTCCTCCTGGTCAGCAAAATCCTTACTACGATACTCAAGGAAATGCCGAATCAGACTATTTTAGAGATTCTCCAGTATACAACTTTCCACATATAGAGAGTTTCTTTTATGCAGAAACTTACCTTGTTGAGGAAATCGCACCAAAGAAAGTAAAAATTTACAATGGTGTTAGATGGGGATGGGAAAACAAGATATCTCCCATTAAACTTGCAGAAAGTTTTTCTGAGAGCCTAAGTTCTGGTACAGAAGTAGATGACTTCAGCGTAGATGGACTAACTCCAGGAACACCATATATGGCTTGGACTAACAATAGCCTTCCTTCAAACCAATGCAACCCAAACACATATCTGAGGGGAGACAGTCGGGATGGTTCTTGGCTTTATGATGAAAATAGTAGTCCTGAAGGAGATGGTTTTGCTTCAGCAATTTGGGGGACTGTTCCTAGTAGTGGTACTGTTGATTTATCTGTCGGGGTGGCATCGGGCGGTCGCCGTGGAGAAGATGAAGGTAACTACGAGCTTTTTGTCGCTTTATTAGATTCTCAAGACTTACCATCTGAAATTTACCCCATGAATAACGGCAGTAATATTGCACTCGGCGGTAGCGGTGGTGGTGGTATTATAGTCGGCGGTAGCGGCGGTGGTGGCATCATAGTCGGCGGTAGCGGCGGCGGTGGAGTCGATTTAGATACACCGGGTCGCACTCAACAAAATCCCATACTTCCTAGTAGCATCGACTCTGATGGCTGGCAACACTTCTCTAACGTTCCCGGTTGTCGCTGGTATGACCCACCCATAGAGAAGGGATTTGAATTTGTCGCCACCGATGACACCCTATTTACGGAAATTCTAGATTTTCCTGTCGGTCAAGACGATTTGTTTACAGTTATGGTTGACGACCTAATTCTGGGAGAGTTTAGTCCCGGAGATAGAGTCGATTTTCTTTCCTTACTCGGTTCAGGTGTTTCCCGGTTTAAAGTAACTGATATTGATTATTTCATCGGTAATACAGAAGAAACCTATTTTCCAATTCAACTGGCATTTGATAAAAATGTGGGCAGTTTTAAGATGCGCCCGATAGTGACTGAAGAAGAAACGAAAAAGCAGAAAGTCCCAGAATCCAATTCGGTGTGGGGTTTAATTGGGTTGGGTGCTTTTGGAGTCTGGAAATTTATCGGTTTGAGGAATCGGAAGTAGTTAGAGTTGAAGTCATCAGTTATAGTCATTTTCATTAAGGGCGATCGATCGTCATAGATCGCCAACGGTGGTATCTGTAGGAGCAAAAAATATGCAAGCCCCTACAACCCTAATTTGCACGGCAAAAGAGGTAAAACGACGAAGATATTCCTTTCGAGGATACTCTCATGGACAGCATGAAAAATAAGGACTCCAGCGATAAAAAAGGTTTTCCCAGTCCCGCGCGAAGCACTATTGTTTACACCCTATTATTTACCCTTAGTATCATTATCATTAATCCTTGGGGAAGCAGTCGGGGAGAGATCTGGACTCAACCCAAATGTGCTGTACTGGCTCTGATTGCGATCTGCAATCTCTACCTACTGTGGAAAAGTGGGGAAACTCTACACATCCCCAAAAGCTGGTTTACCTCTAAACTTCTCTGGGAAATATTTCTGTTGATCGGATTCATTTCTACTCTCCTGAGTCCGTTTCCCATTCGATCGCTATTCGGTCAAGATCAGATGGGAGATGGTTGGCTCTACTGGTTGCTGATCGCAGCTTTCACTCTCAGTAATACCCTGGTTTTAAAACGATATCCACAACTATTGCCCGCTCAACTCTACGGCTTTCTCATCGGTGGCATTCTTCTGGCTTTGAGTACCTTTCCCCAGTTGATTGACTGGCGTATTGATTACACGGCAACCACCGGACAATTACTGCGAGATCATATCCTCGTCAGCACTATTTTTCAGAATCATCAACCCATCGGTTTCTACTCCCATCGCGGCCATGCTGCATTTGTGTTGGCAGCCCTTGGCGTGATGGCGGTTGCTTGCAGACAGCTCAGATGGGTATCGTTGCCAACAACCGTGACGATAATCATTCCGATCGCGATCGCCCTATTTTTGGCCAATACTCGGATGGCTCTTGTTGCTTTCATCTTTGGCATTTTATACTTGTCAGGAAGGAAATACTATCGACGACTAATTCCCCTTATTTTGGTGGTCATACTGATGATTGGGGTCATGACTACCACCAGACAAATTTCAGGTTTGTCTGGGATTAAACAAATGACTTCAGACCGAATGTACCTGTGGGAGTTAGCCACTCGTGGGATCGGCAAACGCCCTTTATTTGGCTGGGGTTTCAATGGTTTCGGCATTGCTTATCCCTATATCCGATCGCCAAAAGACACGCCCAATGTCGTCCGCTTGGGTCATTTAAGTTACGATGTAGTGAGTGAAAATGGCAGCCTGCGTACATTACCTTTGATTACCTATAAAGCTCATAATCTCATTTTGGATACGATTTTATCCGTTGGCATTTTGGGAATGCTCTCTTATACGGCATTGTGGGGATATGGTATTTTCCTGGTTGTCCGATCGCCAAACGGGAAACTGTTGGCAGTGGCGATCGCCTATTGGGTTTTCACTTTAACCTGGTTTGAATGCGCTCAATTTACCCATATAGCTTGCTGGACTCTATCTTTAGGCATAAATACAAGCAGTCAACCTATAGAAGAGTAACCTAAGAAGCCACCTCACTGGTATTCGTAATGCCCAAAACTTGAGTAAATCCGCCTCTAGCTTGAGTCACGCCGATGGTGCGCTCCGAAGCTTCAATCATCGGACGACGGAGACTGACGACGATAAATTGGGCACTACCCAAACTTTGTTTTTTAATCATCTTCGAGAGCCGTTCCACATTCGCCCCATCGAGGAACATATCCACCTCATCAAAAGCATAGAATGGAGAAGGACGATAGCGCTGGAGGGCAAAAATAAAGCTCAGAGCAGTTAAGGATTTTTCACCTCCCGACATGGAAGCTAAACGCTGCACTGGTTTCCCTTTGGGATGGGCAATTAAATTCAGTCCGCCGCTAAAGGGATCTTCAGCATTATCGAGTTGTAGATGTCCATCTCCTTCCGAGAGTTCGGCAAAGATCTGTTGGAAGTTTTCATTTACGGCATCAAAGGATTCCATAAACGCCCGAAAGCGCAGAGTCGTAAAGTTTTCTACCCTGAGCAGGAGTTCCGTGCGCTCTTTTTCCAGAATTGCCAATTTTTCGCTCAGGGCTTCCAGGCGTTCGGTGGTATGTTCGTATTCTTCGATCGCCAACATATTCACCGGTTCTAAGGCTTGTAATTGTTTTTGCAGTTGGCGCAGGGTTTGTTCGAGTTCCTTCATCTTCAGTTTTTCCGGAACTTCAGGCAACGGATCGGGCAACTCGGCTTTCACCTCTTGAATCTGGTTTTGCAGCGCAATCAGATTTTGGCGACGGGTATTTTGGTTTTCCGCTAGTTTCTGTTGTTGCCATTGCAATTGTTGACGGTTGAGATGCAATTGGCGCAAATTCTCTTCCACTGCATCCCTTTGTTGCTTTTCTGCACCTAGGGTTTCTTCCAGGATTGCCAATTGCCCCGTCGTTTGCGCCATCTGCCCCTTAATATCTGCCTGTTGGCGACGAATGCGGGTATTTTGGCTCATGGTGGTAGACTCATTCTGCTTGAGTTCGTTAACCCGCTCTAAACCTTGGCGAATTTTCTCATTGGTGCGATCGCGTTTTTTATCCAATTCCTGTAACTGTTGTTCGCATCCTCTCAAAGCAAGTTCTCGCCGATCTAATAGACTTTCTTTTTCCCGCAGTTGCTCTTGAATCGCTTGCCATTCCTTCGGTGCTTGATTTTCTTCCAACTGAGCCAAAGAGTGACGATACTCATCCAGTTGGCTCTGTTGTTGAGGCAGTTCCCGATTCAAGTATTCTAAACGGGTGCGAGTTTGATTCAGGTCATGTTCTGTTTGCGCTAAGAGTTCGCGAGCGCGATCGCATTGTTGCTGCTCGCTTTGGATCTGTTTTCGGCATTGCTCCAGTTGCAATTGTTTTTCCCGGTGCTGCCCCCTAACCTCCATCAACTCCGCAGAGGCTTTTTTTGTCGCGTCTGACAAGTTTCCCAGTTCCACCTCAATTTGAGCCAAAAGTCCTTCAATCTCGTTTATCCGGTCTTCTAGCGCCCTCTGCTGGGCTGATTCAGAACTGGCTGCACCCATACCCAAGCGCAGGCTCGATCGCTGGGACTGACTGCCCCCCGTCATGGCTCCAGAGGCTTCCAGAAGTTCCCCGTCTAGGGTAACCATGCGCAGATTGCCAATATGGGGCCTTGCAGTGTTGAGGGTGGCAAACACGGCAGTGTTGCCGAAAACATAGGCAAAAATTGTGTCATAACGGGGGTCGCATTGAATCAGATTAACGGCATAGTCGAGAAAGCCTTCAGCGCTGAAACCGTTATCTGGACGGCGACCGGGGCGGATTTTGTTTAGGGGTAAGAACGTCGCGCGGCCGGCTCGTTTTTGTTTCAGGAGGGCGATCGCCTGGGCAGCTACGTTATCATCTTCTACAACGATATTCCCCAATCGCGACCCAGCCGCAATTTCCAGCGCCAACTGATAGCGCTTGTCTACCTGGCCTAAACTGGCGACTAACCCATGAACGCCAGGGATCTGGGTTTGCATAATCAGTTTACTGGCGTAAGTTCCCGCCGCCTCTTGCTGGGCCTGTACTTGCGCCTCTAGTTTATCGAGTTGTCGTTGTTTATCCCGTTGTTCATTCAGCAATCTTTTCTGAGTTTGCTGCTGGGTTTGCTGGTCATATTCTGCGGTGGAGAGAGTTTGAGCCACTACCTGAATGCGCTGGGATAACTCAATGACTTCCACTTCCAACCCAGTCGCGCTTTCATGTTGGCTGGCAATATTCGGTTCTAGGGTGGCAATGCGAGTATTCTGTTCTTCTAGGGTACGGGTTAATTGGCTTTGGCGCTCCGTCAGTTGTGCTTGTTCTGTGCGTTGGGGTTCTAGGGTTTTGAGAATCTCTTCAATATTGTGATTCAAAGCCGTTTGGCGATCGACCCATTCTTGAGAAGCGCTGGCGATCGCCTGGGCTTGTTCCCGCGTTTCGGTTAAACTAGCCTGAGCCTGATCGCGACTATCTTGCAATCCCGACAAAGCCTGAGTCTCCAAATTATATTGATGCTGAATGGTTTCCAGGGTTTGCCGGTCTTCATGAATTTCCTGCTCCGTTTTTTCCCGATGGTGTTTTAACTGTTGTTCGGTGGTTTCAAGTTCCTGTTGCCGAGTTTCCAGTTGACTCAGTTGCGCTTGTTGAGTTGCCAACGTAGACTGGAGCGCTAATAACTGTTCTTCCCCCAAAGACTTCACCCGTGCATTCAGTCCATCGAGTTCTTCACTTACCTGGGAAATTTGAGTATTCAGTGCTTCTAAGTTATCCTGAAATTCACCTTGAGTGCGATCGCCCGCTTCAATCGCTTCCCTCAGTTTTCCTTCCTCCGCACGCAAAGAGCGCCAGCGCAACACCGCTTCCCACTCCTGTTTCTGCAACAGTTCCGTGCGTAGGGTTTGGTATTTTTCTGCTTTCGCCCGATCTTTGGCCAGGCGATCGCGCTGGGAAATCAACTCCTGTTCTATAATCCGAGAATTCTCTTCCTTCTCCTTAACTTCCGTTAACTTCTCCTTCGCCAAATCAATCTTACGGTCAAACTGAGCCACCCCTGCCAACTCATCAATGATTTCCCGTCTCGCCTTCCCATTCATCGAGATAATACTCGTCACATCCCCTTGAAGCACCACATTATAGCCTTCCGGATAGATCCTCAGCCGGTTTAGATGCTCATGTAACTGAGTTAAGGTGCAAGCCTCCCCATTCATATAATAGGTTGACGTATAGGTTCCGGCTGGCGTAACCCGCAGGCGGCGCGTAATATGCCATTCTGGGTCTAATTCTATTTCACCCTCTGGATCTTCTTCCTCCTCCCAGATGCTGCGCTCCACATCCGAAACATCCAACGTAACCGTCACACTCGCTTCCACCGTTGCTTTCCGTTTCTCCCCCTTTGCATGGTTCACCAGATCCGGCAGCCGTTCCGCTCGCATCCCCTTCGAGCTGGATAAGCCCAAACAAAACAGCAGAGCATCTAAGATATTAGACTTTCCCGACCCATTCGGCCCGGAAATCACGGTAAACCCAGGTAACAACGGCACAGCCGTTGTTCCCCCAAAGGATTTGAAGTTGGTCAGTTGCACGCCCTTAACGTGAACCATAGGATTGAGTGTTTAGACGGATTGAGGTTACTTCAATAAGAGTAGCGTAGGATTGACGAGAATGGATAATGAAGGCTCACCCATCCATTGATCGATTGGCTCTAAGGGCGATCGCGTGGAGATTTAAACCGAGTTTCTCTCAGGAGCTTGGATCGGGTTCTCAAGGTAGCCACAAACCTGGTTTCTTTGTTGGTTGCGATCGCCAGATCTCCTCAATGATTCACTCTAGTGCAATTAGGGGACACAGGGGGAGTTTGCCTATTGGCTAGCGCAAAGCGCTATCTCTTAATTCTCTTTTTGTAGTATTATTTTTTACTTAAATTGCCAAATTAGAAGGAACAACTGAAGAGATTGAAAAGCATTGACCCTCTCTTTCCTGCAACTTAGGAAAAGGGAGGATCAACAAGAGTTACAGGATCGGGCAAATTGCCCGTTGTTCCCAAGCTAGATTAAGCTTCATCTAAAGCAGCAATACCGGGAAGTTCCTTACCTTCGAGCAGTTCCAAACTTGCGCCGCCACCGGTAGAAATGTGACTCATTTGATCGGCAACACCGACTTTTTCCACTGCCGCAACGGAATCGCCACCGCCGATAATGGTAGAAGCGCCGGTTTTGGTCAGTTCAGCCAAGGAGCGAGCGATCGCCTCTGTACCCTTAGCAAAGTTCTCAAACTCGAATACACCCATTGGCCCATTCCAGATTACTGTCTTACAATCAGCTAAAGCCGCCTTAAAGGTTTCCACCGAATCCGGGCCAATATCGAGTCCCATCCAACCATCAGGAATTTCCTCAACACTTACGGTTTGGGACTTGGCATCAGCCGCAAAATTATCCGCTACCACCACATCTGTGGGTAACAACAAAGCTACTCCCCGCTCTTTTGCCTTGGCTTCTAAAGCTTTGGCTAATTCCAGCTTATCTTCTTCCACCAAAGACTTACCGACATTCATGCCTCGCGCTTTATAGAATGTGAAGATCATGCCCCCACCAATCAGGAGCTTATCGCATTTTTCCAATAGGGTTTCAATAACACCAATCTTGCTTGATACTTTCGATCCGCCAATAATAGCGGCTAAGGGTCGTTGGGGACTTTCGATCGCTGCTTGCAGATACTGTAGTTCCTTCTCAATCAAAAATCCAGCGACTGAAGGCTTCAGGTATTGGGTTACCCCTTCTGTAGATGCATGGGCCCGGTGAGCTGTTCCAAAGGCATCATTAACATAAAGATCGGCAATAGAAGCTAACTGTTTCACAAACTCTGGGTCATTCGCTTCTTCTCCAGCATGGAAGCGCACATTTTCCAGTAGTACCACATCGCCATCGTTCATGCTGGCAACCGCAGCCGCGACTTCATCACCAATACAATCATTCGTTTTCTTCACCTCTTTACCCAGAAGTTCAGACAGCCGTTGAGCGACTGGAGTCAAACGCATGGACTCATTCACTTTTCCCTTGGGTCGGCCGAAGTGAGAGGTTAAAATAACTTTAGCCCCCTTGCCCGTCAAATCCTGTATGGTAGGGAGAGCGGCACGGATACGAGTATCATCAGTGATAGACCCATTATCAATGGGGACATTGAAATCCGCCCGCATGAGTACCTTCTTACCAGAGAGGTCAGAAGCCGACAAATTGGCGATCGTTTTCTTGGGCACAGGATAAACCTCCTTCAAAAAATTTTTCGTTATGTTTTTGATTACGCCATCGTCCACATTGTATAGGAGTCCGTGTCTCGGAGGTAAGACCTATGTTTAAGACTGTTCTCTTTCCGATTAACAAAAGCCAAGAAACCTTAGCAGCCACTGAGGTCGTGATGGATATTGTCAAAACCTATGGCTCTCATCTGATGCTGCTCTCTGTCCTGGAGAATGAGGTGACCGAAGAAGATGGGTCGAGAGACCCGATGACCTCCCATGAGCAAATTGCTGAACTTTTAAATAAAGTCCAAAGTGGCTTTTCTAAGAATGGCATTGAGGCTCAAATCCTGGAACGGCAAGGGAACCCGGCTTTTACTATCTGCGATGTCGCCGATGAAATGGATGTCAAGCTGATTATCATGGGAAGTCGGGGGGTTGGTCTGACGGAAGAAGGGCCAAAGGATAGTATTACCAATCAGGTGATTAACCTTTCTCCTTGTCCCGTCTTGATTATTCCCTAATGTTCCTGATTTTTTCATTCTGATTATGATTCAATGGTATCCCGGACATATTGCTAAGGCAGAACGTTCTCTAGCTGAACAACTCAAACGGGTTGATGTGGTCTTAGATGTTCGGGATATTCGCATTCCCCTGACGACGCAACACCCGAAGCTGAAGGAGTGGGTCGCTAGTCGGGAGCGGGTGCTGGTGCTGAACCGGATGGATATGATTTCCCCAGAGATGCAGGATTTATGGTTGCAGTGGTTTACGGATCGCCAAGAGAAGCCCTATTTTACCAATGCTAAATTGGGTAAGGGAATTCGAGAAGTGACCCAAGCGGCGATCGCCGCTGGTGCAGCGATGAATGAACGCCGACGTAACCGGGGAATGCGTCCGCGTCCCGTGCGAGCAGTGGTTGTGGGATTTCCCAATGTGGGTAAATCGGCCTTAATTAACCGGCTCTTGAACCGCAAAGTGGTTCACAGTGCAGCGCGTCCAGGGATCACTCGGCAATTACGCTGGATTAAAATTTCTGCTGATATTGAGTTATTAGATGCTCCTGGAGTAATTCCAGCGCGGTTAGAAGATCAACGAGATGCGGTGAAGTTAGCCATTTGTGACGATATTGGTGAAGCCAGTTATGATAATCAACGGGTGGCGATCGCCCTGTTGGACTTATTGCACCAACTGAATGCCCATGTTAATACCTTGGATAAACTGCGATCTCGCTATCAAGTCGAGCCTGAAAACCTCTCTAGTGAAGACTATTTACATACCCTTGCCCAAACCAAATATCTCGGAGATTTAGAACGCGCTGCTTGTCAACTGCTCACCGACTTTCGTAAAGGTCACTTAGGGTTATTCTCCCTGGAATTACCCCCTTTGCGATAATCTTCTATAATCTCAAGGCCAGCACTCAGTACAATAGACCTCTTACATAAGCAGGTAGAAGATATAAGATTAACTCAGGGTTTGTATGATTTAGCACAGGGAGCCAATTCTAATGGCCGATCGTTTTTTTCACCCCCCTAAAACGGTTCCTTTATCCATCTATATTCTTGTGCCTGTGGTATTGCCTATCCTGGTGGCAATGACACTCACCGGATGGCTCTCCCTACGTCAAAACCATCAGTTAGTCCAACAATTATCCCTGCAATGGATGCAGGAAGTAGCCGATAGCCTAGAAACAAGACTTACCCTGAATCTCGATTTTCCTCAAGAGCTACTCAACTCCTATCCCACCCTTCCCTTAGATGATAAGAGTGCTTTATCCAATCAAAACTGTTTTTGGCCTTTCCTCAACAGTTTTCCCCACCTTCAAGGTATTTATTTAGGATTACACGATAACGGAGACCTGCTAGCTATTCATCGTACAGAAAATGGTGAAACAATTTGTACCCAAGCTAATCGTGAAACAGAGCAACGTTTATTGTCTTATCGTCTCAACGATCAAGGTGAAATCCAAGAGCAAATTCAGGCTGCTTCTACTCCCTATGATGTGCGCCAAGAATTTTGGTATAAAAACAGCTTAATTGAAGACAACCCGACAATAACCATTATACCATCCCCTTCCCACGCTAAGAACTCTGTCCATCTCCAACTCAAGCAACCTTTATACAACACTGAACAAGAATTAGTTGCGGTCAGTAGAATGGATTTTAATCTCGATTTATTTCTTGATTATATTCAAGAAAAATCTAGGAATTTTTCCGCAAATATTCTTGTTTTTGATCCACAGCTAAACCCCTTAAATCACTCTGCATTGACTTCTGAGAAACAAAACGCTCTCGACTCCGAGTTAGTGCCTGAAATTCAAAATCATCTCCAGAATCCATCCAGCGATCGACTGCAAATCATTAACCACAATAAACAAAACTATTGGATTTTAAGTTCTCCCTATCATTGGCCTGGCGAGCAGCAATGGTGGATCGCTATCATAGTCCCGGAACAACAAATATTTAAAACCGTACAAATCAATTTTCGTAATCATCTCTTGATTAATTTATCTGCATTATTAATCGCTATCACTTGGGGAGGGTTCTGTCTTTATAAGGTGAGCTATGTTCTCAATCAGTTGAGCCAGAACGTGGAAGAAGCTCTGTATGGAAACTTGCACCTTAAAAGTTGGAATAAATCTATCGTTGATCCTCTAGATAGATTAATTAATCGTGCGCAAAGGCTATCTGATTATGGCTCTCAAATCATGGAGTCAATCCAAGAGGAAAATAAACGCTTATTAGACAAAGTAGATTCGGGGACGAATTTATTGATAGAAGCGGTAGAAAAAGCCGATCAAGCCAACCTGAAATTACAACAATCTCAATCCCTGTTAGAAAGTATTATTAACAGTTCCATGGACGGGATTATGGCGTTTCAGTCTATCCGAGATCAGCGCGGTAGTATTGTTGATTTTGAATGGATTGTTTGCAATCAGGTTTCTGCCTACTTTTTTCACATAAAAACAGTTAATCTAGTGGGTAAATCTTGGCTTCAAGAAATAAAAAGCCCTAACCTAAGAAGCTTGTTCGATCATTATGTGAGTGTGGTGGAAACAGGTAGAAATGTAGAATTAGAGTTTCCCTATGATTATCAAACAGAACGGGCTTGGTTTCATGTTATTGCGGTCAAACTAGGGGATGGCTTATCCGTGAACTTTCGGGATATTACTGACCGTAAAAAATCTGTGTTTGAACTGCGTAAAATGCTCGATGAAGTGCATAAACTTGCCAATACAGACGGCTTAACCAAAGTGGCTAACCGTCGTCAATTTGATGAATGTCTCTATCAAGAATGGTTACGTTTAAAACGCGATTGCTTACCCCTATCCATCATTTTATGTGATGTGGATTACTTTAAGCTCTATAATGACACTTATGGGCACCAAGCGGGGGATGACTGCCTGATCCAAGTTGCTCGCGCCATTCAACATTCAGTCCGACGCGCTAGTGATGTTGTTGCTCGATATGGAGGAGAAGAATTTGTTGTCCTGCTTCCGAATACGTCAGAAGACGGGGCAAAAGTGGTTGCCCAGTTAATTCAGTCCAAAATGGAAGATTTGCAAATTCCCCATGAAAGCTCGAAAGTGGCTTCAACTGTGACGATTAGCTTGGGGATTGCCACCTTAGTTCCTACCGCACAACTATCTAAAGAAAGCTTGATTGCTCTAGCGGATGAAGCCTTATATGAAGCTAAGGAACAAGGACGAAATCAATTTGTAGTCAAATCTTAATCTGGGGCAGGTAACGTAACAAAATGTTGCAAGTCTTTGAAAACTATTGAGAAATGGGCCAAAGTCCTCTACTGCCTTTACCCTGGTTCATTAAAATAATGTTAACTTTCCCCAATACCAACTTATGAACGATCAACAGAGCTATCGTCTCCATTGCACCCTCTCCTTTGGAGATATCTACGGACAAATCATTGTCTGGTTAATTGTAATTTTCATCAGTTTAGCAGCCGCCTTGGCCTTAATGGGTGCAGGGAGTCCGGTTTATGCCTTAGCCACGGTGGGATTAATTCTCGTTCTTTCTTTACCATTTCTGTTGTTTAGTTTTGTGACGACCTTACTCAACCATATTGAATTTATGCCGGTTGAAGAGCGCCAGCAAAAACGCTCCTCTCGTGCAGGAGCATCCCAAAATCCAGCACAAGCAGCCGGTTAACCGGATTCGTAATGGTATTGTTGTAGGGGCGAAGGGCCCCTACTAATTGCCTGTTTCTTGACCCAGTTGGAGAAGATCAACCAAACCATGTTAGAGCATGATGTAATCATTGTTGGCGGTGGACTGGCCGGATGTCGTGCGGCTGTGGAAATTGCCCGCACCGATCCTAGTCTGAACGTTGCTGTAGTGGCTAAAACTCATCCGATTCGATCGCACTCGGTGGCGGCTCAAGGGGGTATTGCGGCTACGTTGAAGAATGTCGATTCTGAGGATAGTTGGGAAGCTCACGCCTTTGATACAGTGAAAGGCTCCGACTATTTAGCAGATCAGGATGCGGTAGAAATTTTAGCCAAGGAAGCTCCGGATGTGGTGATCGATTTGGAGCATTTGGGGGTTCTATTTTCCCGTCTACCCGATGGTCGCATTGCTCAACGAGCTTTTGGGGGCCATTCCTATCGCCGCACCTGCTACGCTGCCGATAAAACGGGCCATGCGATTCTTCATGAGTTGGTGAATAATCTGCGACGCTACGGGGTAAAAGTCTATCAGGAATGGTATGTGATGCGCTTGATCCTGGAAGAGGGAGAAGCGAAGGGTTTGGTGATGTACCATATCATGGATGGTCGCTTGAAGGTGGTGCGAGCGAAGGCGGTCATGTTAGCGACTGGGGGCTATGGCCGGGTGTTTAATACCACTTCCAATGATTTTGCCTCGACGGGAGATGGGTTAGCAATGGTCGCTCAAGCAGGTCTCCCCCTTCAAGATATGGAGTTTGTACAGTTCCATCCGACGGGATTATATCCAGTTGGGGTGTTGATTTCCGAGGCAGTCCGGGGCGAGGGAGCTTATTTACGCAACAGTGAGGGGAATCGCTTCATGGAACAGTATGCCCCAAGCAAAATGGAGTTAGCTCCCAGGGATATTACGTCTAGAGCTATTACTCTGGAAATCCGCGCCGGTCGTGGCATTCATACCGATGGCAGTGCGGGCGGCCCCTTTGTGCATTTGGATCTGCGCCACATGGGGCGGGAAAAAATTATGAGCCGCATTCCGTTTTGTTGGGAAGAGGCCCATCGCTTGGTGGGTGTGGATGCGGTGGAGGAACCGATGCCAGTGCGTCCCACGGCCCATTATTCTATGGGAGGTATTCCGGTGGATACGGATGGTCGGGTACGCAGTGGGGTAGAGGGATTTGTAGAAGCTTTATTTGCGGCTGGAGAATCCGCTTGTGTGTCAGTGCATGGGGCGAATCGTTTGGGGAGTAATTCCCTGCTCGAATGCGTGGTTTATGGCAAACGGACGGGGGCGGCGATCGCCCAATATGTCCAATCTCGTAAGTTACCCAGTTTAGAGGAAGGGCCTTATCTGCAAGAGGCACAGGAGCAAATTCAAGCGTTATTAGACCAACAGGGAGAACAGCGTATTAATCCCTTGTGCCAAGCATTTCAAGATGCCATGAGCCAATATTGTGGCGTGTTCCGCGACCAGGAATCGATGGAGAAGGGGTTAGAGATTACACAAGAGTTGCAACAGCAATATGGCACGATTTATCTTGGCGATCGCGGGTCTTTGTGGAATACGGAGATTATCGAGGCCCTTGAGCTGAAAAATATTATGGTGGTTGGCCGCATGATCCTCACCTCTGCTCTCAACCGTCAGGAGAGTCGGGGGGCCCATTCCCGCGAAGATTATCCCCAACGGGACGATCCGAACTTCCTCAAGCATTCTTTGGCGTTTTATTCGGCCGCAGGCATTGATATTCAATATCGTCCGGTGACGCTGACCCAGTTTGAACCGCAGGAGAGGAAGTATTAATTTGGTCATGGGGTGGGGGCGGGTTTACGGAATTCATTTGTAGGTATCGTAGATTTGGGTATAACCCGCCCCTACTCGATCAGCGATCGCCTTCTTCTCCTGCCCACCCTATCCGCTTGTAATCCTTCATCAACCCTATAATTTAAAGTGTAGGAGTAATAATATGACTCATCATCAGAGATATGGCCGCTGAACATCTTGATTCATTAGTAAGTGTTGGCAAACAATCTGCATATAGTGAGTTAATCGATGTATGGGATGAATGCCAAATTCCAGGTTGGGATGGTTATGATGCTTGTCCTGTCCAGAAAGAGACTTTTGAACATGCTTGGGCTGTTGTTGCCGCTTTACCGATTACTTATCCAGTGCCATCATGCAATGCAGAACCAGATGGCCATATCACGTTGGAATGGTATCGCCATCCTCGTTGGATACTTTCTGTGAGTGTAAGTCCAGAAGGATGGCTTTACTATGCGGGTTTATTTGGAGAGAGTATCACTCAAGGTTCTGAATATTTTTTGGGTGATGTCCCAAAAACTATTCTCGATTTGATTGAGAAAGTAAATACCAAGGCAATATAGATTACACAATGCTCGATCCTGCAAATGTTCCACCGGTTGAAGAGACAGAGATATTGAGTCGCTATGTTCTACAAAGTAGACATTTCCGCAAAGACAAAACCCCTAGACCAGATTTGTTCATACCTCATCCCCATAAAGATTTATCCGTTACTCGCCACAGAGATGCTACAGAAGATGAACTTTGGCAGGTCGGTAAAGATGTTGCCCAACAAACCAATAAAACACTTTATGGTCGGTTTGAGATTGAAGCAAAAGATTGTGAAATTGAATCTTTGAAAGTAGAAGCAAAGCCTTTGGAGGGCAATCCCAATCATGCAGATATTACCGGTTGGCCATCTGATAAACCGGCTCAGAAAGCTTTGGCTCTACAAATTGCAGCATCCAAAACGATGAGCCAATTTATTCCCAATCCTGGGGGAACTGACTAGATTAATACATAATATCAGGTCAGATCGTCGGGATTGATTCCCAGTTGTTGCAGGTGTTCTCTTAATTGTTGAATCTTCTGATTTTGTTCCTCAACAAGGGTTTCGGCTAGGTTTGCTCTCTCCCGTTCGCGATCGCGCTCCGACTCAGCCTGATTTGCCCTCTCTTGCTCTAGCAGAGCCAGTTCTTCTGGTAACAAGATCAAATTGTCCTCTGGATCGTAAAAACGCAACCAAGGGGCATTTTCTTTCATCAACTCCCCTTGCCAAGTGCCCACCCATAATCCCAAACTTGCACACCATAACCACCCGTACTGATTAGGGCTAATTTCCTCATATGTGCGGTTAACACCTAAACGCCATCCCTGTAATGAGTTAGAGTCAAAGGGATTGTAGACAAAATAATCGCTGGTTTTAAAGGTTTGTTCGTATAACCTTTTCTTTTCATTGAGATCCTGTTGGGCAGTTGAGGGTGACATCAATTCGACAATGACATCAGGATAGCGTCCTTTCTCTTCCCACACGATCCAACTGCGGCGCTCTAGGGTTCCATCTACATTTAAGACGACAAAAAAATCCGGCCCGCGAAAGTCTTTGTTTTTGACTTGTGCGCTACTGTAGTAGACAAACATATTGCCACTACTATAGTAATCGTTGCGTCCTTGATAAGCCTGGTGCAAGGAGGAAATCAAGACATTCATGCCGATGCGATGACGATTGCTTTCCAAGGGTTCTCCGTCGTCATAAGGTAAATCAGTGGGTGGAAGAGGAATGACTTCTTCTTCAAGGGTTTCGGTTTGAGGTTGTTGTTCATCTATCAATTGAACCGACATTGTTTTTTTCCTCAATACTGAATTTATCGTAGTATAGCACTATGCTTGGCGATCGCCCTTTTCCCAGCCTCGAATTTCCGATAGGGTATACAGAGGACGGCCTTTGACTTGTTCGTAGATGCGACCGATATATTCGCCCAGAATGCCGATGCTGACAAGTTGTATGGCTCCCAGGAAGAAGATGGCAATCAGGATAGTGGCGAACCCGGTGAGGGGAGCAGTGGGAGCGACGATGCGCCAATAGAGGACTAATACTGCCATCAAAAGGGCGATCGCTGCAGCCGCTAAACCAACGTAAGTGGATAAACGCAGGGGGACTTTGGAAAAAGATACGATGCCGTTAATGGCCAGAGATAATGATTTGGTAAAGGTGTATTTGACTTCACCAGAAAATCGGGGGCTGCGCTCGTATAAAATAGCTGTTTGCTGGAAGCCAATCCAAGCTCGCAGACCTCGAATGTAGCGATCGCGCTCTGGCATCTGATTTAAAATATCCACCACACACCGATCCATTAAACAAAAGTCACCTGTATCCGTAGGAATCTCCACATCTGATAGATATTTCAGTATCCGATAAAACAAGTAGGCCGTCCATCGCTTCCGCCTCTTTTCTTGATGTCGGCGCGTTCTTTGGGCATAGACCACTTGATAGCCCTGTTGCCATTTTTCCAGCATTTCTGGAATTAATTCCGGAGGATCTTGTAAATCTGCATCTAAGATGACCACTGCTTTACCGCGCGCATAATTTAAACCCGCAGTTACGGCAATTTGGTGACCAAAATTACGGGCAAAACTGAGATAACAAACCCGGTTGTCCCTCTGATACAATTCCCGCAATAAACGTAAGGAAGCATCCGTACTGCCATCATTAACTAGAATTAATTCCGTCTGTCCCTCTAATTGGTTCATCACCGACTTGAGACGATTATACAGCTCAGGAATCGTATTTTCTTCATTATAAATGGGAACAATGAAGGAATAAATAGGCTTGACAAACGGTTCCATTTTTGTTTAGGATTTCTCCTTATTTATTCAGATGCAAGATCGGGTGTAGATTAGGGGCATGATTAAACCTAATTTTATTAAACCATGGTTGGGGCACATCATTTGTTTGATGCTTCTCGTCATTACGGTTTGCAGTGGTACAATGCTTTATGTCTCCAGCGAACAGTATTTTCACTTTTGGGATTTTGCCGCTTATCAAATGTGGGCGCAACAAAGTTTTACTGCTTTTAGTCAATCTTGGTCAATCGGTTGGCAGGAACTGCAAGCGTCTTTTTACCATAATTATAACAAGCTGTATACATTACCCTTACTTCCAGGGTTTTGGCTATTTGGAGACTCTCGGTTAGGCTATATCCTCAGTTTGGCGATCGCCTATTTAATTCCCTTTACGTTAGTCATGGGCGCGATCGCCACCCAGCTTATCCGTATTTATCCGAGTATTGTCTTCTGGTCAACCGTATTTTTCACCCTCTGTATTCCCGCCAGTTGGTTACCTACATTACAGGGGTATCCAGACACTGGAGCCGCCCTATTCATCGCTCTAGCACTTTGGATTTACTTAAAAAATATACGCTTAAAACACTGGTGGCAAATCCCCTTAATTGGGATTTTATTAACCTTAGCCTTTTTATGGCGTAGGCATTTTGCCTATTCAGGAATTGCCCTCATTTTAACCTTAATCATTCAAGGCATCGTCACCTATTTTCAAGACAAGAATCAAGCATCACCTAAAGTTATCAAGAACCTGATTCAATATCAAATTAAAGTCGCGTTAATTGGCTTAACCAGCTTTCTCACCTTAGCCGCGATCGCTCGACCCTATTTAGCCATGGCAACCCAAAGGAATTATAACACTCTTTATGAATCCTATGTTATGCCCTATGGGAAACTCTTTCATCAATATGCTGATTTTTATGGACTTGGTTTACTGATCTTTAGTGCAATAGGTTTTATTCTCGCTTGGAGGAGCAAGAATCAGATCGGCATATTCTCGCACCCGTCTTATATGATTCTATTGATTTTTTATCTGATCTGTGCAATGGAATGGATCGGAATTCTGCGCTATATGGGTGTTCAATACACCCTGCATTTTACTCCCTTGATGATTTTGGGTTTAATCACCCTAATTTGGGCAATGATTAGCTTGATTAAACTGCCTATCAGAAATCTTTTAATTGGCACAGTTCTTGGCTATTTAGCCCTCAACCTAACCCTATCTTTCACTTCCTTAGGACAACCCTTAAGCCTAACTCCAGCAAAAACACTCGTTTCTTTACATGCACCACCTCCCTACCGATCTGATTATCCTGAGTTAGTGCGACTGATGCAAGCATTACATCGCCTTGCCCCCAATCAAGAACCTTTATATTTGGTCGGATCTTCTCCTATTTTTAATAACTCCTTAATGGTTTCAGCAGAACAAGAATTATATGGTCAAGATAGTTCTCAACTCTATATCCTACAAACTCCAACACTAGACTCTCAAGATTGGTATCCTCTAGAACAGTTTTTACAGGCAAAGTATGTAATTATTGCCCAACCTTTTCAACATAATATTGCCATTGAAGAAACAGGGGTAGAGAAAGTCATTTATGATCTTTTTAATGAGAATTGGCCAATCGCAGCAGACTTTAAGCAATTACCTCTAGAATTTGAACTGGAAAATAACATCAAGCTGGTCATTTATCAGCGACTGCAAGATACTTCGGCAGAAAGTGCATGGAAAACTTTTATACGGATGAAAGAGGTCATCGGCGATCGCCCGGGAAGTCAAGAAAATTGGATTATCCTGAACCCTAACTTTAAAGTATCCATTTTACCGGGACATACAACCTATACCCTCTCTACCTATTTTAACGATCAAAATTACGATCAATCCCTAGATATTCTCTGGATTGACAATCTGCCCAATCCCTTGACCTTAACAGGATTACCTCGCTTTTCAACTGACCTTTGTCCGGAATTCAGCTTGCAATTTTCTTGGATTAGTCCCCAAGGAGAATCAAAAACCTCTGCCGGAACCACCTTTAGTTTTTATGATGCCCCTGTCTTTGAACTTCCTTTAGAGCGTCTTCCGGAAGGCTATCTCAATCTCAGTTTAAGGGTAACCGAGCCTCAATCATTCACGACCCCTTGTTATCTAGGAATTAATCAACTAAACTTAAAACAGAATCCCTAAAAAAAAATCCCTTTGCCAATTTTTAAGCCCAATCCAAGCACAGTTACGGCAAAATAGCAAAGGTATTGTAAAAGATGAGTGTATAATGTCAGAAGAAACCTTAAAAAAAGAACGAGACTTTCACGATCAATGGGCATCTATCATTGATATTGACCAAATTCAGGTAACCGATTATTTTGAAGCTTGCACGGCTCCCGAAAATCGATTTATCTTACATCACTTGGGAGATGTGAAAGGCAAAAGTTTATTAGATGTCGGGTGTGGAGCTGGGGAAAATAGTGTTTATTTTGCCCAAAAAGGTGCTCAATGTGTGGCTTCTGACTATTCTCCGGGCATGGTAGAAGTCGCCTTGAAATTAGCCGAAAAAAATGGGGTGAGTATCGAAGGTCATGTGGGGAATGCCATGGCTTTCAATTTCCCTGACAATAGTTTTGATATCGTTTATGTCGCTAATCTTTTACATCATCTTCCCGATCCGAAGTTAGCGCTCCAAGAATTGCATCGAGTCGTTAAACCAGAGGGAAAGATCTGTTTTTGGGAACCATTAAAACACAATCCAATCATTAATGTCTATCGGCGAATGGCGACTGAAGTACGAACGGAAGACGAACATCCTTTGGATATTAATATTATTCCCTTTGTAGAGTCTTTATTCGAGCGAACTCAATGGGATACCTTTTGGATTGCTACCTTGTGGATTTTCCTGCGCTTTTATTTGATTGAACGGGTTAATCCTAATGAGGAGCGCTATTGGAAAAAGATTATCCTCGAAAAGGATCGATTGGAACCCGAATATCGGCGACTAGAAGAGATGGATCGGTGGCTGAAACAGATTCCAGGGATGAAGCGGATGGCGTGGAATTTAGCAGTTGTGGCGACAAAGTAAGAACGGTCTCAATTCTGTTTAAATTTCACAGGAAGTCGCACAGTAAACGTTGTGCCTTGGTTCACCTGACTTTTAACTTGAATGGTTCCTTGTTGCAGTTCAACAAATTGTTTAACAATGCTCAAACCTAATCCTGTACCAGGAATGTTGCTCACATTACGCCCTCGGTGAAATAACTCGAATAAATGGGGTTTGTCTTCGGAGGGAATACCAATGCCTTCATCTTGAATGGTGAAAATGACATGGTTTTGACGCTTGGCGAATTTGAGACGAATAGCCTTGTGTGTCGGGGTATAGCGGAGTGCATTGGAGAGAAGGTTATTGAGGATAGAGCGAAGGAGTCGTTCATCACAATAGGCGATCGCCTGGCGAGAGCGGCTGATAAACTCAATAGGGGACTCTGGCCGAGTATACTGGCGTTCGGCTAACAACTGGCGGCAAAATTGAATAAAATCCAGAGGTTGGGGCTTGATTTCTAGCACCTTTGCCTCAATTTTGCCGATGACGAGGATATCATCAATCATCTGAGTCATGCGTTCTACGTTATTATTGATGCCCAAAAGATAATCTGCTTTTTCTACCGCAGTCAGTTGCAAATCATAGCGTTTCAGGGAAGAAACCGACAGGGTAATGTTATTGAGGGGGTTGCGAAATTCATGGCAGAGCATGGCGATAAAGCGCGATCGCATTTCGCTTAATTCTTGCAATTGTTGGTTAACCTGCCGGAGTTTAGCGGTGCGCTCTTGTACTTTAAGTTCTAACTCCTCATTGCTGCGCTGTAGGACTTCCTCCGCCCAACGACGCTGAGAAATATCCCGAAACGTCACTACCGCACCAATGAGCCGCCCATTATCCTCTCGCATGGGAGTACTGATGTATTCTACGGGAAAACTCGTGCCATCTTTACGCCAAAATACTTCAGTCGTCACTCGATGGGTACTGCCATCTTGTAGAGCAGCATAAATGGGACAATCTTCCCGGCAATAGTGTGTTCCATCTGCATGGGAATGATGCAAGACGGCGTGCATCGACATGCCGATTAATTCCTCAGTTGACCAATCAATCATAGCAGCAGCAGCAGGATTGACAAATGTCACATTTCCCTCTAAATCAAGACCATAAACTCCTTCTCCCACAGCATTGAGAATAAGCTGATGCTGACGGAGTAATTGGGTAAAGTCTTGGGCTACCGGTTGATCCAGGGGAGTCGAGGGTGGAGTCGCAGACGTTGGGAACCAAGCATAATTAGTCATCTGAACAGTATGTTATAGCGCTTTGGGCAAGCAGATATGAAATGTGGGGCTAAGGAGTCAACCCTGTTTCCCAAAAATCCTCTTTTTTCAACTTTCTGATCTCTTTTGACCTAAAAAGTGTAATGGGCTACATCATAAGAGAGCAAATTCGATCTTAATAAACTCAATCAAAAATAGTCTTATATTCATAACCTGGGAGAGTAATGAAAACGATCCTCATTATTGAAGATGAACGTCAAACTCGCAATATTTTTTTGAGATCCCTAGAGTTTGAAGGCTTTTGTGCCTATGGAGCCAGTAAGGGTTCTGAAGGGGTGCAATTGGCTCGCCATCATCGACCGCACTTAGTCGTGTGTGACATTATGATGCCAGATATGGACGGCTATACGGTTCTGTCGCAACTTCGTAGTTCTCCAGAAACCGCAGGAATTCCCCTAATCTTTTTAACGGCTAAAGTTACCATGGCTGATTTACGTCAAGGGATGGAATTAGGTGCTGATGATTATTTGACCAAACCCTGTACCGTAGAGCAATTTTTGTCCGCGATCGCCACTCGCCTGAAACGCCAAGATGATCTGCTAAAATTATATGGGCGATCGCCTCAGCAATACCCAGACCCTAAAGGCTCCCCATCTAGTTCTGCTTCTAGCATTTTTCCCCATTGTCCTAAATTAGTTCAGGTCTTCCGCTTTATTGAAACTTCCTATCACAAACCCATCAATCTCAATGACGTTGCCCAAGCGGCGGGCTATTCACCAGCCTATTTAACCCACCTGGTTCAAAAACAGACTGGACACACCGTCAAACAATGGATTATTAAGCAACGCATGGCAAAAGCTTGTCAGCTTTTACAAACCACCCAAGAAACCATACGACAAGTCGCTGAACGCTCCGGCTATCCCGATGCTGGATACTTTACCCGCCAATTTCGGCAGATTCATGGCATTTCCCCCCTATCCTGGAGACAGCAATTTCTCTCACCATCGCCTGAATAACAATCATATCTAAAAAGAACGATCTGTATCTCAATTAACATAATCAAGATTGATTTCCCTTCCTAGAGAAACTCCTAAAAAAACTCCCAATTTTCCCCAAATAAAGTCCAATGCATTTCTAGAGTTGACCTGATACATTACTGAATAATATTCACTCCGAATCTGGATGTAACAGCCAATTGTTATTGGTCAGGTTTCGTATTTGTTTGCTTGAGATGGACATGGATCTATGGCTTTAATTTCGGCACAGGAGACATTTAAAAATTGGCAATCTGCCCAAACAAGTAACAGAACATGGTCTAATTTACAGCCATTGTGTCAAGTCTGTGGACGACAACACTCGAGCTTTGACCATTGGGACTTTATGCAGACCTTGCCTCAAGATCCCGTTGAATTGGTCGATGACCTGGTAAAAATGGGGATCTATAAAGAAAATCAACTGCGGGCAGCCAACACGGTTAATGCCTATGAACTCCGCAAGACCTTATTTTTGAAACGAGTAGGTCGGGGCGACCCCAAACGGGAAAAGCTCATTTTAGCCCTTTGTCAACAAGCTGGGGGCTTAGAAAATGCTTTTGCTGCTGCCTTTGGCCCCCAAGCTGGACAATTCTTTGGGGATGCCATTCGCAATGGCAAATCCACCCGTCGAGAATTTCTACGCAATATGGCTGTCGGGGCAGCCCTCGTTAGTTTAGCCAGTTGTGCAGATGGGGGTTCAGGAGAATCGGAAGCAGAAGGCGAACCCGTAGCTGCCGCAGACGTGGAAAAAACCGATCTGCAAATTGGGTTTATTCCCATCACCTGTGCCACCCCCATTATTATGTCGGAACCCTTGGGCTTCTACAAAAAATATGGGTTTAACGCCAAGGTTGTCAAAATGCCCAGTTGGGGTGCCGTTCGGGATTCGGCGATCGCCGGAGAACTCGACGCTTACCACATGCTCGCCCCCATGCCCATCGCCATGACCCTCGGTTTGGGATCGGCTGCCTTCGGAGTCAAACTCGCCAGCATCGAAAACATCAATGGCCAAGCCATCACCGTTGCCGAACGGTACAAAGGGCAAGTCAACGGCCCGGCAGACTTCAAAGGCTTTACCATCGGCGTTCCCTTCCCTTATTCCATGCACAACCTGCTGCTGCGCTACTACTTAGCCACTGGTGGCATAGACCCCGATGTCGATGTGCAAATTCGTCCCGTTCCTCCTCCCGATAGCATCGCCCAACTCGTCGCTGGGGACATTGATGCCTATCTGATGCCCGACCCATTCAATCAACGGGCAGTTTACGAAGAAGCAGGCTTTATCCACATGCTCACCAAAGAGCTATGGCCGGGACACCCCTGTTGTGCCTTTGCCGCCAGCGACCAATGGATTGAAGCCTATCCCAAAACCTTCCGCGCCCTGAATAAATCCATTATCGAAGCCGCCGGGTATGCGAGTAACCCTACCAACCGTCCAGAGATCGCTACCGCCATTTCAGAACGAGCCTTCCTCAACCAACCTGTAGAAGTGGTGGAAGCCGTCCTCACCGGTAACTTTGACGATGGCAATGGCAATACCTTAAATATCCCCGATCGCATCGACTTCGATCCCTATCCCTGGCAAAGTTTCGCCAACTGGATTTCCTCCCAACTGGTGCGCTGGGATCTGCAAGGAGACGGTTTAGCCCCCAAAGCCATTCCCGAAAAAGGCTACGACACGGTAGGTAAAGACATCTTCTTAACCGACCTTGCCCGCGAACTTGCCCAGGAACTCGGCCAATCTCCCCCGTCTGATATCTATCGCACAGAAACCTTGAAGTTTGATACCTTCGACCCCGCCGATCCAGCCACCTATGTGCAAGAACAGATTGATGAATATGGTGTTTAGTAAAACAGTCGTTAACCGATGACCCTCACTGAATCAACCCCAATCTCCATTAAACGGAAGCAACGACAAAACCCATTGTTGAACGAGAATGTTCAAGCGTTTGCCCTTTTTATTGGCTCCTTAGCGCTCTTTCTCCTCTTCTGGGAAGTCGGCGCTCGTGCAGAACTGTTTGCCAAAGGAGTGCCTACAGCCTCTAAAACCCTATCTGAATTGTGGTGGTGGATTACCCATCCGTTCTTTAACAATGGCCCCAATGATTTGGGCATTGGTTGGAACCTGTTGATTAGTTTGCGCCGGGTTGCCATTGGTTATCTTTTGGCTTCCATCGTCGCTATTCCGTTAGGCATTTTAATTGGCATTTCCCCCGTGGCCAGAAAAGGATTTAATGCCTATATTCAACTGCTCAAACCCGTTTCTCCCTTGGCTTGGCTTCCCCTAGGGTTGTATCTGCTCAGAGATTCTGAGAATACGGGTATTTTTATTATTTTCATCTCTAGCATTTGGCCCACCTTAATCAATACGTCATTTGGGGTGGCCAATGTAAACCCTGATTATTTAGATGTCTCTAAAACCCTGGGTGCTTCTCGGCTCCGCACCATTTTTAAGGTGATTATTCCCGCCGCCCTGCCCAATATTATCTCTGGTTTGCGGATCAGTATGGGAATTGCTTGGTTAGTTATTGTTGCCGCAGAAATGCTTTTGGGAACCGGCTTAGGATATTTCATCTGGAATGAGTGGAATAACCTCTATATTCCCAACATCTTGGTCGCAATTTTTATTATCGGCTTAGTGGGGCTGATTCTAGATAGTCTTTTTGCTACTGCCGAGAAATTTGTCACATTTGGTCGAAACTAATGAGTATTAGTCCTTTGAATTTTAACCCCGTGACTCCCACAGATGCTTCACCTTCAGCTCAACTGTCAATCCGCCAGGTGACTAAGGTCTTTGAAGGTAAGCAAGATATCTTTAGTAAGATCCAGCGGAAAACCTCTCGAGACTTTGTGGCGATCGAAAATATTAGTCTCGATATTGAACCGAATACCTTCGTCAGCATTATCGGGCCGTCAGGTTGTGGTAAGTCTACCCTACTCAATTTGATCGCTGGTCTTTCCACTATTACGAGCGGCGAGATCTTACTCAATGGTTCCCCCATTCAGGGGCCAGGGCCCGATCGCGGTATGGTGTTCCAAAACTATGCTCTCATGCCCTGGATGACCGTAGAGGAAAATATCCATTTTGCTGTGGAAACGGTCTATCCCAAACTCTCGAAACGGGAGATCGGGCGCGTTGTTAAAGAACACATTCAATTAGTCGGTTTGGTGGGTGCAGAAAAGAAACATCCCCACGAAATTTCGGGAGGGATGCGTCAGCGCGTAGGAATTGCTCGCGCACTAGCAATTAATCCCCAAATTCTACTGATGGATGAACCCTTTGGCGCGCTTGATGCTCTGACCCGGGGCTTCCTCCAAGATGAGATCGAGCGCATCTGGGAACAGGAACGCAAGACTGTGATCATGATTACCCACAGTATCGAGGAAGCACTGTTGCTTTCCGATCGCATCGTCATGATGACACGAGGACCAGCCGCCGGGATCGATGAGATTCTGGAAGTGCCTTTCCCTCGACCTCGGAATCGGGAAGCGATCGATCTCCATCCTGCTTATCACGACTTGAAAGCCGAGATGGAAAGTCATCTATTCCGAGAAACTCGCGCTGTTGAAGAAGCAAGGGTGAAAGGGCGATAAGGCACTTTGCGCGGCAGAAGGGTAATAGGTAATGGGTTTTATCCCTTTTTTGAAAAGTTAACTTTTAACCATAGGATAACAACCCCCATCTCCCTATCCCCCCATCCCTCCACCTTGCCATTTTTCGAGAATTAAAACCCCTGTAATCCTATACATTGCACACTTAAAAACGAGGAATTTAACTATGGCTATCTCTGAAGTCACTCAAAAACTATTAGCGGCTAAAAAAGCGGCTGGCGTAAGCTTTGCTGATTTAGAAGCCAAGGTGGGTTGTGATGAAGTTTGGATTGCTTCGGTGATCTATCGTCAGGCGAGCGCTTCCGTGGAAGAAGCCACCAAAATTGTGGAAGTCATTGGTGCAGATGCATCCCTAATCGAACCGTTAACCGAGTGTCCCGTGAAAGGCTCTCTAGAGCCGGTGATTCCCACTGATCCTCTGATTTATCGTTTCTACGAAATCATGCAGGTCTACGGGATGCCTATTAAAGCTGTGGTTCATGAAAAATTTGGCGATGGCATTATGAGCGCCATTGATTTTTCTGTGGATGTAGAGCGCGAACCTGACCCAAAAGGCGATCGCGTCAAAATCATTATGTGCGGTAAGTTTTTACCGTACAAGAAATGGTAACTCTTGTCTTTATGTCTTTATGTCTTTAGGGTGGGCAAAGTTTGGCTCACCCGAACTACCTCGAAGAATACTGAAATTACAGCCCAATTCAATGACTGCATCAGCAAAAAAACTGGTTCCCCCTTTCGATCGCGAAACGGCGATCGCCAAAGTCCGGATGGCAGAAGATGCCTGGAATAGCCGAGATCCAGATCGCGTCTGTCTGGCCTACACCGAAGATAGTTTTTGGCGCAATCGGGCGGAAATCTTCCAGGGAAGGGAAGCGATTCGTAACTTTTTACGCCGCAAATGGGATAAGGAACTGGACTATCGCCTCGTTAAAGAAATGTGGGCCTTTGGCGAAAATCGGATTGCCGTGCGCTTTCAATACGAATGGCGTGATGATTCGGGTCAATGGTATCGTGCCTATGGCAATGAAAACTGGGAATTCGATGCGAGTGGCCTCATGCAACGACGAGAAGCGAGTATTAACGATCGCCCCATTGCAGAAACAGAGCGTCGTTTTGATTGGCCCCTATCGAGTCCTCGACCCCAAGATCATCCGGGATTAATCAATTCACCAGAATAGATTGTTACCTTACCGATTTCCCCAGACATCTAAGAGGGTAATCATTCGCTTGTCTCCAAGTCCTTTCACTCGTTTAATGACATCGCTGAAGGACTTGAATGGCTCTTGTCTGCGGGCTGTTTCGATCGCATCAATCAACTTATCAGCCGTTTTACCACGTATATTGGCGATCGCCAATTTTTCCAGCAGTTCTACTGAATTTGCATGATTCAATAGCTCCAGTAGCTCAATTTTCGCTGGAATTTGTTCCTGTAAGCCATTAATCTGCTGTTGCAAATCCTTGATAGCCTGCTGGTGAGTCTGTTTCATATCTTGTAGGGTAGCATCGAAGCGAGATTCTAAGTTATTCAAACGTTGCTCTACCGCTCCCATAGATACAGCCTCTGAACCTGTATTCACCACCTGAGTCGGTTGAGAATGCAGCGCCGAAACCTGCTCTAATGCTGCCTCTTGCAACTTTGGCGGAACCACAAACGCATTCACCATTTCCGCCGCACGAGGGTTAATTTCCTTCGCTCTAACGGCTGCATAGTATTCACGATCGCCTGCTAATACCTCATAAGATTCTGGCCCAGTTTGTTTTAAAATTAGAGGCATTAATAACCCATCTGACTTGAGAATACTTTGAGCCAAATTTTCTAAATCATCTACAGCAAATTCTGAACGAGAAACGTTTGAGTTAATACTTTTAACATCCACTAAATAATACTTGCTCATGATTACAGGCCTATTTTTTGCATTACTTCAGACGACAGATTTCTAAATTCTTTGACAGAATCACCGTCGCGATCGAACTCAAACACCGATTTCGGGTCAGGAATTTCCAAATCTCCTCGACTGACTGTTTGATTCACACAATGGGATAATGCCACCCGTTCATAGATGATCGTCTGCAACATCGGAAGCTGATAACGTTGTAAGACCGCTTCTTTTTGTTTGGGAAACACAAACTCCACGTATTTAGGGTTAGTTAAAATCTTAGAAGCCAAAACCCCTAACACTTCCAAGGGGTCTTTACTAATCGTTGAGCGAGTTTCATTGATTTCACGAATAAAATTTTTCACGTTAGTCAAACCCTGATTAGAAAAGGGTTTCATGTCCGAAGGAATAATCACAAAGTCGGCTGAAATCAGAGCAATTTGAGCATAGAGATCTCTAGAGGGTGGCGCGTCAATAATTACGATATCATAGCGATCTTCTACTTGTTGAAGCTTGTTAGTGAGGCGAAACGGAACAGCACTTATACGATTGAGTCTATCTTGTTCATCAATCAGGGTAATGTGGGAGGGGACAACATCAATTTCTGGGATATTAAACCCCTTTGATTTACGGGCAATTTCTGGAATAAAATCAAACTCACCCGAACTCAGAATTTGCAGAACATTCCGATCTTTAAGATTATCATCTTCCTCAAATTGAAACTTAATTAACCCTGTAGCAAACGTTGAGTTAGCCTGAGCGTCAATATCAATGAGTAAGACACGCTTGTTTTTGTTGCTAAAGGCAGCAGCAAGATTCACAGCCGTGGTGGTTTTCCCGACTCCACCTTTGTTGTGATAAATCGCAATAGTTTTCATGAGATGTGGGAATTATTGTCCGTTCTCGATTTTACACCTGCGCGTCACGGATATAGAAGAAGCTTAACAAATTGTACGGAGTTGGTCGCGCACCTGCATCAAAATAACCCCTAACCGGTTTTTCCCACTTCCGTCTTTTCCACATCCCCAATAGTAGTCAATGGGAGAGTTTTCGATGATTTCGTCTTCTCCCGTTCCTAATAAAATCTGCCGTAGCTCTTCATGAGTTTTAAACTTTTGCAACACTGCCTGCAACATAATGTCCTCTTTCACCTGTTCCCAATCTTCCCGTAGGGGATGGGTGCGATCGCGTCCCATTTTTGCCGCTTGTTTCGGGGTTTTCGCCATTTGAATCTTCTCACGCCAGGGGCGATCGGTGGTTACAAACTTCTGCGCTTGGAAATAATGCTCGCTGGTGGGCCACCATAAGTCATCTAACGTAAACCCATGGGCCGAAAAATTGGAGAAACAACCATAAGGCTTTTCACGAGTAGAATAGAAGTAAATCGTCATCGTTCCTAGTTTACAAATCATTGAGTACCGCCCCAACTTCCATTTTATACGGTAAACTAGGTCAGCGATCGCTCAATCTCATTCCCCATTACCAGAATATGAAACGCCCAATTTCTCGCCGTAGCATTCCCCCAAAAATTAGTACTATTCCCCGTCAACAGTCGGAAGCATCGGATTATCTAAATCTCTATCAACTTGCAGTGGAAAAACAGCGACTTTCCCAGGAACTGCAAACGATTGAGCAAAGAAGTCAGCAAATTGAAAAACGTCTGGCTGTAATTAACCATCAGATGGATCGACTAAAAAAAAACACCCCATCTCCCGGCGCTACCAGCGTTTCTAATCCTTCCTTGCCTGGACTCAACCCGACCAAACAATCATCAGGGCGATCGACGGGTTATGAGACATTCATGTTAGATTACTAGAGAATTGAACTACTGGTTTTCTTTGGCATCACTCGCCACATTCGCTATCATTTTCCCTCAATCTCCAGTCGATCCAAAATCCTTTGCAATGCTACCTTGAGAGCAGGTAAATCTAACTGTGTAGTTTGCCAAACCACCTCTAGATCTACCCGAAAATACTCATGAATCACCATATTCCGCATTCCTCGAATCTGATGCCATGGAATTGTTGGGTCGGCTGACTCCCAATCCTCAATTGAACTCGCTACCGCTTCCCCAATGACTGCAAAACTGTACAGCACTGCCCGCAATGCTTGCGGATTCTGAATAAACGCCTCAAAACTCAAGTTTGAAGTGGTTTCTTCAACTACGGTAATTTCAGTTAATATATCCTGTACCCGTAGCTTGAACTCTCTAGATTGCACGAATTCTCTCCTTCAAGACAGTTTCCCGCAAGTGGGGACGCAAGGAATTGGGTGTTCCCAGGTCTACGGAACACCTCAACAACTCCTCCAAATATGCCTGCAATCCTAGCAGTGTAAATAACCCAACGGGGCGGCTAAATTCCACTAAAATATCCACATCACTATCTGGGGTAGCCTCATCCCGTGCCACCGAACCGAATAAAAACAAGGCTTTTACCGCAAATTGCTCCAGGTTCTCTCTATGGTGATTTAATTTGTCTAAAACCTCCTGCCTTTCCATTCACTGATTCCCTCCAAATAATTGTTCATTGTTCATTGTTAATTATTCATTATTCTCTTCTTCTAGTTCCTGAATCGCCAGTAAAAGCGCCTCTTCTTGTTCCTCAAATTCTTCTTCGGAAATATCACCCATATCAAATGCCAACTGGAGGGTGAGCAATTGCTTATTCAAATCTTCTTTATCATTTAACTCGGCATTGGCATGTTCTAGGACTTGTTCGCCAATCCAAAGCATCCCTTCAATGGGGCCGAGAACGGGTAGAGTCAGTAAGCGTAAAATCATGGTTGCATCCCAGAGGTTAGTCCTCTAATTTAGCGAAATTGAATGGAGCGGTAAAATTATTATATCGGATTCGCAAACGGCCTTCAAATTGCTGATCTAAATGCTCAACTTGCTGTGAGAATTTTGGCTCATCATCCCAAGGAATCAGATATGCCGTATTATAAATCATGGCATCGGTAAGGGACTCATTTTCAATGACCTCGATCGCCAACGGATTCAGAACCTGTTGAAATTGAGCAATAATCCCATCTTGGCGATGTTGCAAAGCTTGTTCCAATGCTTGACCAATGCCAATCACCTGATCCATAGCGAGTGGTTGTCCTTCCAGGCGATCGCGTTTTGCTCTTAACTCCTCATTTTCGGCTAAAAGCTGTTGTAACTCTTCCTCCATCTCCCACAATACCTTAACACTGACCTCTCGATAGCCCTTAAGCTTCTCAAATAAATGCTTTAACTGTTCTCGATAAGGCTCAATCAGCAGTGCTTGCACCTCTTGCCAATTCTCCACCGTTAACCCAAATTGCAGAGGTAAAACCGTCCGATATCCCGCTTGCATCGCCTCTTCTAACACCTGTTCGTGGCACAGTAGGTTCCGACGACTGGCTAAATATCGGTCTTGCTTGGCTTCCGAGCAAAGAAAGGCAAATCCGTCCACTTGATGAGCATGAACCGGTTGTTTGTCCAATCCCAGCAAATCTAAGTGTTGCGGCCCTGGAGACGGAAAAATACCATAAAGATAAAACGCGGAACAATCATTCATCCGAGATTCTGACATGAGGTTGATGGGTCTATCTTATCAGTCTGGGCGATCGCTAAGGCGGTATCCCCTATTCCCTATTCCTTAGTGCAAAGTGCTATTAAGTCATCTTTGTCACCCATACGGTACACTGGTAAAGCGCTTTTCATCCAGTGTAAACTTTATGGGTCGCAAGAAAGCAACTGTTAATTATCTGATCGTCGATGACCTCAGTGTTCCCCCCGAAGACCAAAAAGGAACCCTGATTGCTGTTGAAGGTCGTCGCAACACCGAACCCAATCGCCAAAAAGCCCTAGACAAGGCGATCGAATTGTGGCAAGAAGGTCAATTAGAGGGATTTGCCGATGGGTTATCCCTGGAAAATGTGATTTTTGCCCCTGGAACCTCCGGGACGGCTACAGAGGCATATAGTGCCTCTTCAGAGGAAGAATTGCCCTTACAAAAAGCGGCGAGAGATGTCATTACCCTGATCGATTTATTGATTCATCGCGGGGAAGCTATTCAAGAAGCAACCCCCCTATTGCCGATTTTAGAAGCGGCTGAAAAAGGGCAAAAACTGACTGAAGAACAGACCGCACAGGCTAGGGATAGATCCTTTAGTAAAATTCTGACTCGACTGGCCACCTCGGTGACCGAGCATCAAACGTTTGTGGAAACCCCTGGGGTAATGGAATCTATCCAAATGATTATTGCGATTATCCAAGATGATCGCCTGATTACCCCAGAGCAAATTTTACCGCCTTCCTCTAACGAAACCGAAGAGGAAATAGAGGACGAGGACGAGGACGATTCCCCATGAGTCAAGTTTCCCTCCAGGAACTCATTACTGGGGCAAAAGCGGGTCAATTGGTGAGCTTTCCTACAGATACCGTACCTGCTTTAGCCACTTTGCCCCATTGTGCCTCCCTAATTTTTGAGGCCAAAAACCGTAGTTTCAAGAAACCCCTAATCCTGATGGGGGCGGTTCCCCAAGACCTCTGGCGGTTTTGTCAAGGGACTCCTGAAGAGGAGTTGATTTGGCAACAGGTGGCTGCCCAACATTGGCCGGGAATGCTCACCCTAGTCTTACCCGCATCATCGGCCGTTCCTCAAGCACTCAACCCGCAAAATCCGACGAGCATTGGGTTAAGGATACCGAATAGTGCGATCGCCAAAACCATTCTCGCTCAAACCGGCCCCCTAGCCACCACCAGTGCCAACCGTTCTGGCCATCCTGCCCTACACAACCTAACCGAAATTGCCACTGAATTTCCCCAAGTCCTTACCCTTAGGGGGGATGAATTCAACCCAGAGAACTCACCCAGTGGTATTCCCTCCACCGTTGCCCGTTGGGCAGGGAAAGATTGGGAAATTTTACGGCAAGGAGCGGTTAAGCTGTAAAATCTCATTTCCCGAATCGCACTAGAATAAATACAAAATCAATTGGGGATTCACTCACTACCATGGCTTGGGGGAATTGGTTAGAGTTTACATCTGGAGTGATCGTAGGGATAGGGGGCCTCAGTATTAGTCGGACCCTGTGGAAGAACCGGAAACGCTCAAGGAAAACAAAAATGAAACGCAATTATTCTGCCTCCTCATCTGATACGGATGAAGTGCAACAGCTTAAACTGGCTTATCAAATGGCAACTGATATGGCCCAGTTCAAGCAAGGATTTTTAGGCAGAATTTCCCATGAATTGCGATCGCCATTGAATGGCTTGATCGGAATGCATCAACTCATTCTCAACGATCTCTGTGATTCCCCAGAAGAAGAACGGGAATTTATCGCCAAGGCCCATGATTCCGCCCTCAAATTAATTAAGCTCATTGATGAAATGGTGATGATTTCCAAAACTGCGCACGGCACGGATGTCATGGAGATTGAAACCATTCCTTTAACCGAAGTCTTTCAAGATATCTATGATTTAACCTACTTGCAGGCAGCCAATCGAAATTTACAGCTCGATATTGTAATGCCCGATCCCGAAATTTATGTCAAAGCTGATTTACGCCGCCTCAGACAAGTATTAACCAGTTTAGTCGATAGTGCGATCGCCCATATGAGTGAAGGCTCCATTCACCTTCATGCCGATCCTGTTCCCGAAACCCAACAGGTTTATCTCTATCTCGAAGACCAACGCTCCCCCGACTGTTGGCAAGAACCAATTGATTTATTAAATACGCCCCCTAACCCCGAGTTAACTTGGAATGGCTCGCCCTCTCCTGGACTCACCATGATGGCGAATAAACTGCTCTTAGAACTGATGCACGGCAGCTTAGAGTTACTAAACATTCCCTCGAGGGAATCCTCTATCCAGCCCGAAACCAGTCGTATCTTATGTAAATTGCCTTGGGGTAGCTCGGAACCTGAACGTCCAATCCATGCAATTACAGATTAGAAATGTCTGGGTCAAATTGGTAAAATAGAAGAATTTGAGTTAGGAGAAAGGGATATGTGCGATCTCGGCTACAGACCCAGAATGGGAATGCTGACCCAGAACGGGACGGTTGACCCAGAAGGGTTTGATTTTGCCAGTATCCTAAAAGCCTTGCAAGCTCTGACTGAAATTGTTCAATTTAACGAACTCCTGCGTCAACTCACTCAAATCATTTGGCAAAATTCCGGGGGAGATCGCTGCGCCCTTATACTTCCGGACGAGAAGGGAATGTGGCAGATAGAAGCGATCGCAACTGCCGAAAATATTGACCTTTGTGAGATTCCCCTCAAGGGATACATGAACTTGCCCGTCAAGCTGATTGAGTATGTTAAAAACACCCGCGAAATTTTAGCAATCGACGAAGGTGAGACCCCTTTAGCCATTGGCGATCCCTACCTCGATCGCCAACCGCCCCAAAGTCTTCTCTGCTTGCCTTTACTGCATCAGGGACAGTTAATGGGTATTGTGTATCTCAGCCATCAAGCAACGTCAGGCATTTTTACAGGCGATCGCCTTCTCGTTCTCAACTTCCTCTGTACCCAAGCCGCCCTCTTCCTAGAAAATAGGCAACTGTCCCAGAACTTAGAACGACGGGTACAGGAGCGAACTGAAGCACTATGGCAAAGCCAACAAGAACTCTCCGACTATATAGAAAATGCCACCATCTCATTACACTGGGTAGATAAAAATGGGATGATCGTCTGGGCCAATCAAACCGAATTAGATTTCTTGGGATATAGCCGAGAAGAATATATCGGGCAACCCATTGCCAACTTTCACGCCGATCCAGAAGTGATTGCTGATATCCTCACTCGCCTCTCCAATAATGAAACTCTAGTTAACTACGAAGCCCGCTTGCGTTGTAAAGATGGCTCCCTTCGCTACGTGGCCATCAATTCCAATGTCTTGTATCGAGACAGTGAATTCATTCACACCCGCTGCTTTACAGTCGATATTACTCAGCGCAAATCCATCGAACGAGAATTGCAAGAGAGCCAACAACGCTACGCTACCCTTGCCGACATACTACCGGCTGGAATTTTTCTCACCGATCCCCAAGGTCACAGCCGTTACAACAATCCCAGTTCTTGCCAGATGCTGGGTCTAACACCAGCAGAAGCCTTGGGAGAAGGATGGTCTCAAACCTTGCATCCCGATGACCGCGATCGCGTATTCCAAGAATGGTATCAAGCCGCGCACAATCAACAGATGCCCTATCATACCGACTGTCGCTTTCTACATCGCGACGGTAAAGTGGTTTGGTTGAGCGTGCAAGCCGTTGAGGAATTCGACCTTGACGGAAACTTAACCGGGTATATCGGCACTCTGATCGATGTTACCAAACGTAAGGCCGCTGAAACTGCTCTCCACAAGCTGGTGGAAGGCACCGCCGCAACCACAGGTGAAGATTTCTTTCCTGCTCTAGTTCGTCATATTAGTACGGCTCTTGACGTTCCAATTGCCTTGATTACTCAGTTCGTGGGCGAAGAGCTACACAGCATTGCCTTTATACTCGATGGCGAATTGCAACCCAATTTTACCTACGATTTACCCGAAACGCCTTGTATTGAACTGGTGACTGAATACTCCTACCATTGTTCTTGGGGTATTACCGATCGCTTCCCCAACAATCCCCATCGAGAAAGAGGGGTTGAGAGCTATCTGGGAATCGCATTGCGCGATCGCCAAGGGCAGGTGCTGGGCAGTTTGTGCATCTTTGATCGCCGACCTCTACAAGAGCCGGAACGAGCCAAACAGATTCTCGAAATCTTCGCTAGCCGCACCGCCGCAGAAATGGAGCGCCAGCGTGTCGAAACCGCCCTACACAATCTGATTGCCGGGACTGCCGTTACCAAAGGTACAGACTTCTTTCCTCTCCTTGTGTGCCACCTCACCGAAGCCCTAGGCGTATCCCACGCTCTGATGGCCGAGCGAGTGGGCGAGGAAGAAGTCACTCTCGCCTATTACGGCGATGGCGAACTCATTCCCTGTAAATCCTTATCACTTGCGGGGACTCCCTGCGAGCAGGTATACGACAATGAAGTGTATTACTGCGAGCTAGAGCCATGCCAGACCTGTTCAGAACTGGCTAGGATGGGAGCCAAGAGCTATCTGGGGGTAGCACTATACGATCGCCAAGGCAATCCCATGGGGCTGCTGTGCATTTTCCATCGTCAGCATCTCACCGATCCGACTCACGCCGAGCAAATTTTGCGGGTATTTGCTGCCCGCGCCGCCACTGAGCTAGAGCGTAAACGAGCAGAGAACGCCTTACAAAACTTAATTGCTGGAACCGCAGCGTTAACTGGCCCCGACTTTTTCCCCGCCCTCGTCCGTTACCTCGCCGAAGCCCTCAGAGCCTCTCATACCTTTGTGACTGAAGTCGTTGAGGGCGATCGCTTACACTTTTTGGCCGCTTGGGGGGATGGGGAATATCTTCCCAACGATACCGTTGATGCCGAGGGAACGACTTGTGCGATCGCTCTTCAGGAGGGGGTCTACCATTGCGATCGCGATGTGGTGGCTTCCTTCCCGCAAAATCCCAGATTGGCACTCATGGGAGTGGAGAGCTACATGGGTATTGCCCTCCAGGATCGCCAAGGTCGCAAGATTGGCACCCTTTGTATCTTTTCCCGTCAGCCCCTATTTGACCCAGAGCGATCGGAACAAATCCTGCAAGTGTTTGGTGCCCGTGCTTCTGCTGAACTCGAGCGTCAGCGAGCGCAAACCGCCTTAGAGCAATTTAATCAAGAACTGGAACAGCGAGTGAAAGCACAAACCCAAGAAATCGCCCGCTCTGAAAAAGATTTACGCACCATCTTTAACCATGTCTATGATGGCATTTTTATTCACGATTTGGAGGGTAGTATTCTCGATATTAATAATCGGGTATTAGAACTTTTTAAAGCAACGCGGGGGCAAATTTTAGCCACCAAAATTGCCGATTTATCCGCACCCGACACTCCTGTTCACAATCTTCCAGAATTACTCAAACAAGCCAATACCGGCGAAAAGTTGCAATTTGAATGGAAACATAAACGATTCGACCATTCTACTTTTGATTCCGAGGTTTCTGTCCGCAAAGTCACTTTAGGCAACCGCTCGGCAATTGTTACTGGGGTGCGGGATATTAGCGATCGCAAGCAAGCAGAAAATGCCCTTCAACTGAGCGAGGCTCGTGCTAGAGCAACATTTAGCCAAGCCTCTATTGGTATTGCAGAAAGCAATATGTATACAGGGCAATTGATTCAAATTAATGATTATTTTTGTCAGATGTTAGGCTACTCTCCCGAAGAATTGCTTACCATGAGCGTAGTAGATATTACGCATCCTGAAGATATGCCAGAGTCCAAACGCTTAATTCGAGGACTGGCCAACGGAAAAATTAAAAACTTTGTGACTGAAAAGCGATATGTTCGTAAAGATGGCTCGATCTTATTTTCCTTAACGTCCGTAACCCTCGTTCATATGCCAGACGGCAAATCTAACACTTGTTTAGCCATGTTGCAAGATATTGGCGATCGCAAGCAAACAGAAGTGAAGCTGCAACAAACGAATCAAGAACTGGCTCGGGCAACTCGCTTGAAAGACGAGTTTCTGGCCAATATGAGTCACGAATTGCGAACCCCTCTCAATGCCATTTTGGGAATGACCGAGGGACTACAAGAGGGAGTTTTCGAGCCGATGAATGCCATGCAATTGAAAGCGCTCAGGACGATCGAACGGAGTGGGTTCCACTTGCTGGAACTGATCAATGACATTCTTGACTTGGCGAAGATTGAATCGGGGCAAGTCGATCTAGAATACTCCTCTGTTGCCATAGAGCATCTGTGCCAATCGAGTTTGGTTTTTGTCAAGCAACAGTCCCAGAAAAAAGGTATCCAACTCCATTTGAAGGTTCCCCCTAACTTACCCGATATTACTGTTGACGAACGGCGGATGCGTCAGGTCCTGATCAACTTACTCAACAACGCCGTCAAATTCACCCCAAAAGGAGGACAAATCGTTCTCGAAGTCGCCCCCTTGCTCCTAGATAAAACCCGTGAAAACTATCTGCGTTTTACGGTTACAGATACAGGTATCGGCATCTCCCCAAACAATTTGCAAAAATTATTTCAGCCCTTTATCCAGATTGATAGTTCCCTCAATCGACAGTATGAAGGAACGGGCCTTGGTTTGGCTTTGGTCAAACAGATTGTGGAACTCCACAACGGATGGATAACCGTCACGAGTGAGGTTGGAGTGGGCAGTTGTTTTGCCATCAAGCTGCCTTATGCGATTTCTGAACCCAGGTTTTCCCCTTTATTAAAAGCAACCTCTGAGTTGAATGGGAGCGCTCCAGTAAAACCGGTACAATCGGCGATTTCTCCCCTGATCCTTTTAGCAGAAGACAACGAAGCCAATATCATCACGGTGTCCAACTATCTACGAGCCAAAGGGTATCGCCTTCAGGTGGCCAAAAACGGTCAAGCTGCGATTGATCTGGCTCAGAAGGAATCTCCCGATCTGATTCTCATGGACATTCAAATGCCCCATGTGGATGGGTTAACGGCGATCGAGCGTATTCGCCAAGATCCAGATATGGTTCAAGTCCCCATTATCGCACTGACGGCACTCACCATGGAGGGCGATCGAGAGCGCTGTTTGGCCGCAGGGGCAAATCTGTACTACAGCAAGCCAATTAGACTCAAAGAATTAGTTTTATCCATTCAAAAACTGTTGTAATCCTCTGCTGCCACTGTTGGAAAACCTAGGATCTAACTCCCTTGAACTAAAGTCTCAAGGGCGTAAGACGGGGACTTATCTCCTACAGTTACACCACCATGAATCATCGTCTGCATCTGTGAACTGGATTCAAAGAAAGTGTAAGGAGAACGGACTTCCGGACGACTCACCTCATCCAACTTTTGCTGTAGCTCGATGGGGATTTCAAAATCCAGCGCCCCGAGATTATCTTGCAGTTGGTGTAGCTTGGTGGCACCAATAATCACCGATGAGACCATCGGGCGGTTGACAACCCAATTCAAGGCTACCTGAGGCATGGAACGATTGACTTGTTTGGCAACCTGTTCTAATTCAGCCACGATCGCCCAATTTTTCTCCGTAAACCGATCAAAAACTGGATTACCGCTATTAGCCATTGTTGCCAAGCGACCGGAACCTTCTCCACCCTGCTCGGAAGGCTTATATTTACCGGAAAGCAAGCCACCCGCTAAAGGCGACCAAACCATAATACTTGTCCCGAGATTTTTAGCTAAAGCAGTGTACTCAAACTCAATGTTGCGCTCCACCAAGGAATATTCCAGTTGCATGGTGCTAATGGGTTCCCAATGACGCTCTTTTGCCAAGGTTTGCGCCTGTGCCATATACCAAGCAGGGGCATCCGACAAGGCAACATAGCGCACTTTGCCCGATCGCACCAGGGTATCCAATGTACTCATCACCTCCTCTGCTGGGGTGACTTGATCCCAGGTATGGAGCATGTAGAGGTCGATGTAGTCCGTTTCTAAGCGCTCGAGGGAACCTTCCACAGACCGGAGGATATTCTTGCGACCATTGCCCCCCGTATTCGGGTTGCCCGGTTCAGTGTTGTAGCTAAACTTGGTGGTGATGACCATGCGATCGCGGATTCCCCGATCTTTGATGAATTTGCCCACCATCCGCTCGCTATTGCCATTGGTATAGAGATTTGCCGTATCAATAAAGTTACCGCCTGCTTCCACATAGGCATCGAACAGTTGGCGAGCATTCGCTTCATCGGTCCCCCAACCCCAGTCTTCGCCAAAGGTCATCGTTCCCAGAGCCAGACGGCTAACTTTTAACCCCGTATTGCCCAGTGTATAATACATAGATCTTGTTTCTCCTAAAGTAAATTTGATTTTCGTCATTTTTTGCGATCGGACTCTGTAGCCCGCTCGCCCATTCCCGAGCAAAACAACCCTGCCAAGAAAAATTCAATTGATCGATGTTTGAGAGCGAATGCGATCGGGTGTCGTCCCTGTCCACGAGTGGAATGCACGGAAAAATGAGTTGGGATCTTCGTAGCCTAATAAAAGCGAAATCTGCGTGTAAGGTAGCTCGGACTTCGTGATGTAGTACCGAGCAAGTTCCTCACGAACCTTAGTCAGAATGAGCTTAAAACTGGTGCCTTCGTCGCCCAACCGTCGTTGCAGGGTACGTCGGCTAATCAGGAGTCGGCCAGCGAGATCGTCAACAGAAGTTTGTCCACTCGGTAGCATTTCCAGCAGGGCATCGCGCACCCGTTCTCCCATACTGGTTTCAGCACGGATTTCAGAGAGTCTTTTGCGTAACTCTGGTTCAAAAAATTCCCACATCTGTAGATTTTCAGTCAGAAACGGCTTGACGGCATCGTCGGCTGAAAACGAGATGGATAGTTTTTCTCCTTGGATGGGAACTACGCCGAAATAATCGGCATAATCTTGCAGTGAAGGTAATTCACAGGGGGCAACAACTTCTAGTGGGACGATAGGTTCCCGAGTTGCCATTCTTGCCAATTGCACAAAAAAGCCGAGTTCAATACCAGTCAGAGAGACCGGAACTTTCAGTCCTCTCTCCAGAAACCGAAGCTGCACATTTGTGAATGCTTTAGCAATTTTTACATCCAGCTTCATCGGTCCGATTAGACATTTAAACTGACTAATTCGTTGCAAAGCCGTATTGAGATTGGGACTGCAATAGGCCGCAAAAATGGGCGGTTCAAACACTTCGCTACTGAGGTTGCGGATCATCTGCAAGGGAAACACTGGATCGTCCAAAAGAAATTCTATTGCTCGCCAGAAACGAAAGTATTCATCGGTACTGAGACTGGCATCTTTTCGGGCATACAAATCCAAAGGTAATTCAGCACGCCTCAAGACTTCAGTAAACTTAACTCCCAGATCGTTAAGAAGAACTCTCCAGCCTGGACTAAGTGCAAAACGAATCTCTTTTTTCATTAAACTGCCGCCCTACGGATCTTAAGCATTTTTTCTGACTAAGCCGTTGTCGATCATTTGCTGGAAAAAATCATTCATCGACTCTGCCAATGGGCGATAGCTGATGCTGAGTTCTCTAATACCTTTGCTGTTATCCGCTTTCCAGGGTAAATTGATATTCCGAGCGATCACTTTGCGGCTCATGGTTTTGTCCACCATTGGGCCAATCAGCCACAACAACCATTTGGGCGTAGGTTTGCGTGGAATGGGATAGTCTTGCCCATATCGATCGAGCAACGTCTGGGACATACTAAACATATCGGTATTATGTCCGGAAATAATGTATCGGCCCTTAGCCTCTGGAGTAAATCCAGCCTGGAAGTGAGCCTTAGCTAGATCGCGGACATCCACGGTACCAAGGCCCCATTTAGGTGCGCCAGATTTGAAGGTGCCGTCCCCCATTTGTTTGATTAAATTGAAACTTTCTGAGGTTGCGTAAGGGTTAATGCCAGGGCCAATCACCAGGCTGGGATTAATAACCACTAAATCCCAATGGGATTGGGCTTGATTCATTTTCCAGGCTTCTTTTTCGGCAACCGTTTTTGAATAGTAATAGGGATTGTGTTCCAGTGAGGAAGTGGTGTTCCAGAGTTCCTCAGTGAATACGCCGTTAGGAGTCTGTTGCAGATCTATATTGTCGCCGTAGATGGCCACACAACTGCTGGTGAGAACAACCCGCTTGACAGAGGGAGTTCGATTGGCGGTCTCCAACACGTTGCGAGTCCCTAGTTTGGCAGGATCGATGAGTTCTTTCTGGGGGTCTTTGACATCCATTGTAAAGGGGGAGGCAGTATGAAATACCAGTTCGCAACCCACCATTGCTTCTGCGTAAGATCCCTCATCGAGAAGGTCAGCTTTGAAATACTTGATTTCACCAGGGCTGGCTGCGGCGATCGCATTGAGATAGTGCAGTTTTTCTGGATTGTTCGGATCGCGCACGGGGGCATGAACGGTCAGTCCTTCCTCCAGCAGTTTTTTAACTAGCACTCCAGCAACATAACCAGTGGCACCGGTTACCATTACGGGGGCAGAGCGCTCAATCGTTGTCATAGTCAAGCTCCTGTTTTGATGGTGGTTTGCTTCACTAAAACCCATCATAGGAGATGCCAAAGGTGAAGACACTAGCAGACTGCGCCTATCTATATTCAAAGGGTGCCAATCGGTATGCAGGCGAAACCTATAGCGCTTTGCGCCAGGGAATAGGATTGTGGTACATGGCATTGGGGATTCAACAATTTACTTCATAACAGCACTTTGTGCTGTATCGACAACATAAGGGTGTAACCAATCCCCGCGCTAAAGCGACGGGGCTTCCAAACGTATCGGAGGCTTTACGTGAACTTTGATCTGGCTAACTTTTGGAGACGGGATAAGATGGTCTCATAGACGGCAAATTCTTTAAACGATGACAACAATTTGACCCCCTCTTTTAAAGAGTATTAAACAAATGAAAAGACGAGATGTACTGCGATTAGGAGCATCAGCCGCATTAGGATGGAGTACAACTTCTGCATTGAAAGCCTGTCGCCGTTTGTCCCCATCTTCTTCCGTTCCATTATCGATTGAAGAAACTCGCGGTTTGGAATCGGCAAGCAGGAGAGGAACAGATGCCTATCATTTTCTTAAAGATGTAGGCCAAGGATTTTCTGGCACGACAGTGCGATTAATCACTGAAGATTCCCCAGGCGCTAATGTGGCTTGGGAATTGGTACAAGAAGAATTTATTCCCCTAACAGGAATTGATGTGCAATGGGAGGGGAATTTTTTCCCTGGTTTGAAGAATCAGCTAACTCCCAAATATCCGGAAAAGTGGCAGTCGCTCCTTGTCCTCAAGCCATTGCCCTGCGTCCAGAGAGCGCATGTGGTTTCGGCGAAGTTCCAGGTGTGAGCCGTCAAGGGGGCAGTAGTCTGGCGCTCTCTCGTTACAGCAAAAATCGAGATGCAGCCTGGGTCTTTTTGCAATGGCTCACCAGCGCAGACACCATGACTCGGGCAGCCCTATTGAGCAAAACCAATAGTGTTCGCCGCAGTACCTACAGCGATCCTCGTTTGAAAATGGGGTTTGGAGCCAATCCCCAAGTTGCCAATTATTTTGAGGTTACCTTAGATGCCATTGAAAATCGCATGGGAACGGAACCCCACCATTCCAATTGGATTGAAGTGGGTTTTGATCGCTTCCCCATGGAACTGGGAAAACTAATGACCAACCAACAAAGCATCCAAACCACCTTAAACAATATGGCGCAAGCTGCTGCCCGAGCAACAGAAACCCTCTAACTCAAAACTATGAAAGCTATTCCTGGGAATATTCGCTCACGAATTGAGCGTTTCTTCAATCATTACAGCTTGCGCCATCAACTGTTAGGCGTATTTTGCTTCATTGCTCTGACTCCCCTGGCGGGCTTTGCTTGGTGGAATTACCAGACTACGCGGACAGCTTTGATTCAATCGGCCAATCAATCGCTCAATGCAGCCGCGTCCCAAACGGCAGCAACTCTTGATGCCTTTGTTCGCATCAATTTGACGGTCATTGTCACGGAAGCGCAACAAGATATCCTTGCCACTTATTTACAAGCTGCACCCAATGCTTCTCCCTCCGTCAGAGAGCAGGCATTCAACACTCTAAAAACTTCGATCGCCAAAGATAAAGTCTTTTTAGTTTCCTCCGCTGTTCTGAATACCAATGGACAAAATCTCCTGGATACTCGCACCCCTCAGAGGGTATGGGACGAGTCGAATCGGGAGTATTTCCAAATTGCCCTAGAAACGGGAGAGCCTTTTGTCTCTAATGTAGAATTTTCCGAGGTTGACGGTCAGCCTTACTTATATTTCAGCCAATCGATCCGCGATCGCCAAACCGGGGCAGTGGTTGGTGTATTGCGCAGTCAGTATCATGCCGCCAAACTCCAAAACCTCCTACTACAAAATAATAATTTAGCGGGTTCTTTGTCTTTTCCTATTCTGCTCGACGATCGCAATTTACGCTTGGCACAGGGATATCGCGATGATGGAGGACTTCCCCAGGATTTGCGCTTCCAATTTCTGGCCCCTCCCCAACCCGAAACCTTGGATGAATTACAGCAAACCTATCGTTTACCTGCTTCCCTCCCTGCCGATAGAGCCACTCAACTGACGGAATTTGACCAATTTGCTGCCAATTTCAACCCCGATCGTCCCTACTTTACGACCATTTTGTCCCAAGAGAAGAACATAGAATATGCAGGTGCAATCCACATGAGCGAAAGCCGACCGTGGAAAGTTGCTTATTTGCGCCCAAAATCTGTTTTTCTCGAACCCATCAACATTCAAACGCGCAATAACCTCCTCCTCGCTTTGGGGACAACTCTTGCTGCCATTAGCGTGGGATTTGGCATGGCTAATGTGATTTCTTCTCCCATTCGACGCTTGACGGCGATCTCCAAGCAAATCGCCGAGGGGAATTTGAGCGCCCGTGCTGATATGGAATCGGGTAATGAAATTGGTGAATTGGCTCGCACATTCAATACGATGACTGCACAATTGCGCTCTTCTATTGATACTCTCGAAGAAAAAGTACGAGAGCGAACCTTAGAATTGCAAGTGGCCAAAGAAGCCGCAGACAATGCAAACCAAGCCAAAAGCGAGTTTTTAGCGAATATGAGCCACGAATTGAGAACGCCACTCAACGGTATTCTCGGCTACACACAAATTTTAGGACGATCTAAAACAGTCGGTGCAACAGACCGCCAGGGAGTGAATGTCATTCACCAATGTGGCTCTCACTTACTAACGTTGATTAATGATGTTTTGGATTTGTCCAAAATCGAAGCTCGTAAACTGGAGTTAAATCCCATTGCCGTTCATTTTCCCTCTCTTTTACAAAGTGTGGTGGAAATGTGCAAAATTAAAGCCCAACAAAAAGGAATTGACTTCATTTATCAGCCCAGTTCTCGCCTGCCGGAAGGAGTAGAAGTGGATGAAAAGCGCCTACGACAGGTGTTAATCAACCTTTTGGGCAATGCCATTAAATTTACGAATCGCGGTTCTGTGACGCTGCGGGTAGATGTAATTTCCGAGTCCGAAACCAGTGCAACCCTATTTTTTCAAGCGATTGATACCGGGTTAGGATTAGCCATCTCCAAGCAAATTGTTGGGTTGATGGACAGCACGATTGAAGTCACTAGCCAGAGAAATTGCGATCGTCGCAAATGCAATTGGTTCAACAAGAAAAAATGGCAGGATTAGGCAATCTTGTAGCGGGGGGCGCTCACGAAATCAACAATCCGTTGAGTTTCATTAGTGGTAATATCACGATGCTTAAGAATACTCTTGTCGATCTGTTGGCAATTATCCAAGCCTATCGCCAAGAATATCCCGAACCCAGCCCTGACTTAGCAGAAGAAATTGAAAATGCAGATCTTGATTTTTTGCTCGAAGATATTCCCAAAATTCTTGTTTCTATGCAACAAGGAGTGAAACGCATTGCTAATATCAGCACATCTTTGCGAACCTTTTCCCGTGCAGATACAGATGTCAAAACTGAGTTTAATGTGCACGAGGGTCTTGACAGTACTTTATTAATCTTAAAATACCGCCTTAAAGCTAATCAGCAACGCCCTGCCATTAAAATCGTAAAAAAATATGGCGATATTCCTGAACTAAAATGCTATCCGGGGCAGCTCAATCAAGTCTTTATGAATATCTTGGCAAATGCGATCGATACTCTAGATGAAAAGAGCAAGAATAAGTCTTTTGAAGAGATAGAAAAAAATCCTAATTATATTACTGTTACGACTGATTTGAGCGAAAACAAACAGGATGTTGTAGTCAGAATTATCGATAATGGTATGGGAATGTCAGAATCTGTAAAGGCAAAAATATTTGAGCAGGGATTTACCACTAAGAAAGTCGGGAAAGGGACAGGGTTGGGAATGGCGATCGCCTGTGAAATTGTCACCGAAAAGCATGGTGGAACAATGACCTGTTCTTCAGAGTTGGGGTAAGGAACTGAATTTATGATTTCTCTTCCTTTGAGTTCAAGCGCTTCGTGCTGAGGTTGCCTTAGAGAACTTTGCCACCCAGAAATCGAATTAACTTATAGTGCTTTGCGCTAGGGAATAGGGAATAGGCTTTTGATACATAGCTTTGAGGATTCAACACTGTCCCTCATAACGCAAGCAAAGCGCTGTAAATTTTATCCAGTGCTTGCCAGATTATAACAGAGAAAGGGAGAGTTAGGACATGTTCTATAGCTAGAGTCCCTATTGCCTATTGCCTCTTGCCTCAAACTCTCCCCCATCTTTTTCTCATGTATCAAATCAGCTCAGACAGTCCACTCCCTCCCGATCCAGTTGCCTTGTGTCCCCTTGATCCGGAAAAATAGAGAATAACCCAATCAAGGCTCACTAGGGATTATGGCTGTAGACTATTCAGACTATTCAGAAATTGATATCGCTGACTATATCGAGCATTCCTTGTTGCACCCCACAGCAACACCGGAACAAGTCCAGCAGTGGTGCGAACAAGCCATGGCTATGAATTTTCCTACGGTGTGCGTGCCTCCAGTTTACGTGCGGCAAACGGCAGATATCTTACAGGGAAAATCGACTAAAGTGTGTACAGTGATTGGCTTTCCCACGGGTGCGACAACATCAGGGGTAAAGCTCTACGAAGCCCAAGAAGCGGTTGAACATGGAGCAGTAGAGTTAGATGTGGTGATTAATATCGGCTTACTGAAGGCAGGAAAAAGTGAAGCCGTGCATCGGGAAATGGCGGAAATTTGTGAGGAAACGGGGCAAACGGTGAAAGCGATTTTAGAAATGACGGTGTTGACGGAAGCCGAAAAACGATTAGCGGCAGAGCTTTGTTTAGATGCGGGGGTGGTGTTCCTGAAAACGAGTACCGGTTGGCAAGGGGGCGCAACGGTAGAAGATGTGAAGTTATTGAAGTCCATCAGCCGAGGAAATGTGGGGATTAAAGCTTCTGGTGGCATTCGCAATTTAGAGCAAGCCTATGCCTTAATTGACGCAGGGGCAACGCGGTTGGGGACTTCACGGGGAATGATGTTAATGGAAGAGCGGGATATGGCGCTTCGCCCTGGTAATAGGTAACAAGTTCTGATTGAAATCTTAATCTAAAACTGACGGACGACGAATGCGGGTTTGCGTTTCATCGGCAAGTACTAAACAGCATTGAAAAGTTGCCAGTGAATATTCTCGTAGAACTCTCTCTAGAACATCAAGGACGGCTTGACGACTTTTACTTCTAGGACGCAATAATAAAATTCCGGAATGAGTTCCTAGGGGAAAACGTCGCACATCAGAAAAGTCTAAGTCAAGGGTAATAAAAAAACTTTCCCTCAGCACAGACTTGCTGCCATACGACATTATCATCGGCACCTGATCAACCTTCATCCGTTACGCGATCGCAATCATAACCCTGTTTTCTCAGAAATTCCTGATGAGTCCCACTCGAATTTTCATCCAGTTTTACCAACATTATCTCGATCGCAAAGGTAAAAGTACCTCTTCTCTAGCTAAAGTAGCAGCATAGGCGATCGGCGATCGCACCTGCTCCTGACTCAAGGGTGGATAATCGGCTACAATTTCTTCTACTGTCAATCCCTCTGCCAAGTTATCTAAAATTACGGAAACCATAATTCGAGTTCCTTTAATACAAGGTTTCCCATGACAAATATTGGGGTTAATCTCAATCTGTTCTTGCCAGTTGTTCATCATTTACTTTATCAATCCGTAATCCTCATGATAGCCTAATGTAGGGCGATCGCCTTTCCCCATGCTACGCCAGTCTAGTATTCACCGCTCTCTGCCAGGCGATCGCCAACAGAAGAAAGAATATAAACCTAGAATCTATCTTTGTTCTCTCGGATTATCTTAAGTTTTATGAGCAAAACCTATAAGGCAACGGGCATTAATTTGAAGGGAATGCCTATGGGAGAATCTGACCGGTTATTGACGGTGTTAACCCCGGAAGTTGGATTAATTCGAGCGATCGCCCCTGGAGCGAGAAAAGCGAAATCAAGTTTGGGGGGGCGCAGTGGATTGTTTGTGGTGAATGAACTCTTGGTGGTGAAGGGGCGATCGCTCGATAAAATCATTCAAGCGCAAACGATTAAATCCTATCCGGGATTAAGTCGAGATTTACTCAAACTGACTGCAAGTCAATATTTAGCAGAATTAGTCCTCTGCCAAGCCCTCACAGATCGCTCCCAAACCGACCTCTACGACCTACTGTTGCTCCATCTCGATCGCCTAGAAACCAGCGCTCTGAGCCTCACCTTACCTCGCCTAATTCAAGGTATCTTTCACCTGCTGGCTCTCGCGGGAATTGCGCCGCAAGTGCAAAACTGTTGTAGAACGGGAAAGGCGATCGCGCCCAACTTCAACGATCCCCAGTGGAAAATCCAATTTAACCTTGCCTCTGGTGGCATTGTGAGCGAGGAAAAAGAGCTACAAGTCTTTCAGGTTCAAGAATCTGGAGCCAGCTATCAGGTACAACGTTCACCTCGAAAATCGCCCCAACCTCCAGCATTTTCCCTCAACGCCAATCAATTATGGATACTTCAGCATTTAGCGGGGCCAGAACTCCCTAAACTAGAACAAGGAACAGACCATCTCTGGCCTTCCCTAGAAAACCTCCTGCGTGCCTATGCCCAATATCACTTCGATCGACCGATCCGAGCTGCAACCCTCATGGAACCTTGCCTCGCCAACTTGCCAAAAGACTAAGGTTGATACATGAGGATCTATCTACAACACCGGTATCTGTAGGGGCGAAAAATTTTTCGCCCCTACAAAAGATGTCTCATTGTTATTTGAATCCACTATAAATTCTATGTCCCTATCCAAAAACGATGGAGAAATAACCCCTACAACCCCTAAACCTAATCTTCCTCCTCCCTCTCCGAGTCTGGGTGCAGTCCTCAAAAACCGCAATTTTCTCACCCTGTGGAGCGGTCAAATTTTTTCCCAGTTAGCCGATAAAATCTATCTAGTTTTAACGATCGCCATTATTACTAGCGAGTTTCAACGACAGGAGCAAACCATTAGTGGTTGGGTATCAGCGATCATGATTGCTTTTACGATTCCCGCTGTCTTATTTGGCTCCTTAGCCGGGGTATTTGTGGATCGGTGGCCGAAAAAATCGGTCTTAGTTCTCACCAACTTACTCCGGGGAGCCTTTGTGCTGACGATTCCCCTATTCTTAAGTCTATCTGCGGGAATTGACTTGGCGATCGATATTCCCCTCGGTTTTGCCTTCCTCTTAGGAATTACCTTTGCCGTCTCTACCCTCACCCAATTCTTTGCTCCTGCCGAACAAGCCATTATTCCCCTGATTGTCAAGCGCCATTTGCTCTTGCCAGCCAATTCCCTCTACACTTCTACCATGATGGCCTCGGTGATCCTGGGATTTGCTCTTGGCGACCCACTTCTGAACCTGGCAAGTCACCTAATTAGCCCGATTTTAGGTAATGGCGACTTGGGTAAAGAACTTCTAGTGGGAGGTGCTTATGTGTTGGCGGGTGTGATTTTGTTAGTCGTGAATACTCAAGAAAATACTTATCCCCCAGACCACGAACACCCCCATGTTTTGCAAGATCTGCGCGATGGATTACAGTTTTTGCGCGATCGCCATCGGGTTCGCAATGCAATTTTACAACTAATTATTCTCTCCTGTATTTTTGCTGCCTTAGCCGTTTTAGCCGTCCGCATTGCCGAAATTATTCCCAGTCTTGAACCCTCCCAATTTGGCCTGTTATTAGCCGTTGGCGGAATCGGTTTAGGCATCAGTTCGGCTGTCGTGGGAGAATTCGGCCATCGTTGGGGATCGAATGCTCAACTGAGTTTAATCGGATCGATGGGGATGGCGGGATCGCTGTTGGGTTTGTCGTTTACCGTTCAATATTTAGGATGGTCTCTGTTTTGGATTAGTGTGTTAGGTTCATCAGCCGCTTTTATTGGCATTCCCATGCAAACGACAATTCAATCACAAACGCCAGAAGAGATGCGAGGTAAGGTGTTCGGCTTGCAAAATAATGCCATTAATATTGCTTTGAGTTTTCCTCTGGCTTTGGTGAGTGTGGCAGAAGCTGGATTGGGAATTCAAGTGGTTTTAGCTGGTTTAGCCGTCTTAGTCTTCGCAGGGGGAGTCTCAACCTGGTATATTTCCCGTACAGGAGATCGGGATCAATAGACTTCTTACAGAAGTCAGGCAATAGGCAATAGGCACTCTAGCAATAGTCAGGAGAATATTATGATTACTCCATTCCTATTCATTTTTTGTCCACTTATGCAATAGATCTAACGATTGTCGTCTCCTACCCAATGATTCTTCCCTTTTTGGCAATTGAATGCATATCGCTTGGCTTGGTAAAAAATCTCCGTTCTGTGGTAACGTCACTTATTCCCGTGAGGTGACGAATGCGTTGCTCGATCGCGGACATCAGGTGAGCTTCTTTCATTTTGCCTCGGAGGATGGGGTCGCAGAACTGCCCGCGAATGGCGCTCAAGCCTCTTCGGAAGGCTGGCCGGATTGTCCAGAAGTGCCGATTCCTTGTTTGTATAAATCGACGATTTATACGATTCCGACGTTGAGTTCGTCTAAGGTTTTAGCGCGATCGCTCCATTCTTTGCAACCGGATCTGGTTCATGCGTCTTTAACCTTGTCTCCTCTGGATTTTTTACTGCCGGAAATTTGCCAAGATTTAAATTTACCTTTGGTGGCGACCTTTCATCCAGCATTTGACCGCAAATTACGCAATTTTTCTTCCGGAACGCAACAACTCACCTATCAACTTTATGCCCCTGGTTTGGCAAATTATGATAAAACCATTGTGTTTTCCCAGATGCAGCGCGAGATTCTGATTAAACTGGGGGTTCCGGAATTCAAAGTGGTGGTGATTCCCAATGGGGTAGATGCCCTAAAATATTCCCCTGGCCCTTCTTCGATTAAGCAGCAATTGCAGGCAGAACGGTTATTTTTGTATCAAGGACGCATTGCCATTGAGAAAAATGTGGAGTCCTTGCTGAAGGCTTGGAGAATGGCAGATTTGGGGCTGGGGTGTAAGTTGGCGATCGTCGGTACTGGCCCTCTGCAAACTGCTCTCAGAGCTTCCTATGGAGCAGAACAGGGGATTGTTTGGTTAGGCTTTATTGGCGATGAGCAGCGTCGAATCGAAATTTTACGGGGCACAGATGTATTTATTTTGCCTTCTTTTGTTGAAGGGTTGTCTCTCTCTCTGTTGGAGTCCATGGCTTGCGGAACGGCTTGTCTGGCAACGGATGTGGGAGCTGATGGTGAGGTTTTGGAAAAGGGTGCAGGGGTGATTTTAAATGCGAATCGCGTAACGACTGAGTTGCAAACCTTACTTCCTTTGTTTCGAGATCATCCTGAATTAAGTATCATGCTGGGCCAAAAAGCACGTCAACGAGTATTAGAGCGCTATACGCTTAATCGTAATATTTCTCAGGTGGAACAGCTTTATAATGAAGTCATTGAACAGAGTAACGATGCATCTTACCGGAGCTTGGTCAATTAAGGGGACTCGAGAGCATCCGGATCGATATTTAACTGTCGGAGTTTTTCGCGTAATTGTTGTAAATTAGATTCAGCGCGATCGGCTCTTTCTCGCTCCAATTCCTTTTCCTGGCGTTCGCGATCGCGCTCTGATTCAGCAGTATCTGCTCTTTCCTGCTCCTGCACTGCCAACTCTTCTGGCAACAATACCAAATTACCCTCAGCATCATAAAAGCGCAACCAAGGGGCATCTTCCTTCATCAATTCCCCATTCCAAGTTCCCAAGTACAATCCCAAACTCTCACACCACAGCCATCCGCGATCGTTGGGATTTATTTCATCATACTTGCGCCTTCCGCTTAAATTCCATCCCTGTAATGACTCAGAGTCAAAGGGATCGTAGATAAAATAATCATTAGTTTTCCAGACTTTTTCATACAACTCTTTCTTCTGATTGCGGTCAACTTCTGCCGTCGAAGGTGACATCAATTCCACAATCACATCGGGATAGCGTCCTTGCTCTTCCCACAAGATCCAACTGCGGCGCTCAATTGTTCCATCTACATCTAATACCACAAAAAAATCCGGGCCGCGAAAGTCTTTGTTTCGGACTTGTGCGCTACTGTAGTAGACGAACATATTGCCACCCGTGTAATAATCATTGCGTTCTTGATACGCCTGATGCAAGGAAGCAATCAGAACATTCATAGCGATGCGATGGCGGTTGCTTTCCAAGGGTTCTCCGTCGTCGTAGGGTAAGTCGGTTGGCGGAAGGGGAATGACTTCTTGCTCTTGTGGTTCAGTCTGAGGTAATTGTTCGTCAATAAGTTGGACTGACATGGCTCTTTCCCTCAACACTCGGTTCTCACAGTATATCTAAATCAGTTGATTTTGGCGATCGCAGAGTGCAAGAAACCGGGTTGCTCAACCTTAACGGAATTTCTCTATCTCCCTAAGTTACAATCTCAGTAGTTCTATCAACACCGATTAATTATGCCTGTCTGGATTATGCCTGCGATTTATCCAATTTTGAAACAGTTGCTTAATGAATTTAAGGTTATTCATGGATCAATGCGTTCCGAACTCTATGATTGAGAGTTTTCGAGAGTAGGTGCATGATGAGTGAAACAAATGATTAAGAACATTGACGCTATTTTTGCTGAAGGGATTTTAATCCTACCATCAACGGATTGAATCGAATTACAGCAGTTTCAAATTGAGGCAACAAACACGAAGATACGCGAGAAACCCGGTTTCTGGATTATGCGGATGGAAAAGAAACTCAGTTGGCGATCGCCACTCCCTATGAGATAATAGTAAGTTGGTCTAAATGGGAGCAACACAGAATGCGACTGTCACAAATGCTGTTTAATACGCTGCGAGATGACCCAGCAGAAGCAGAAATTCCCAGCCATAAGTTATTGGTTCGGGCAGGATATATTCGTCGAATTGGTAGCGGACTCTATGCTTATCTTCCCCTAATGTGGCGAGTTTTGCAAAAAGTCTCCCAAATTGTACGTGAGGAAATGAATGCTACGGGGGCCCAGGAATGCTTGCTTCCCCAACTGCAACCGTCGGATCTATGGCAAGAGTCGGGACGTTGGGAAACCTATACGAAAGCCGAAGGTATTATGTTTGCCTTGCAGGATCGGCAAAAGCGGGAGTTGGGGTTAGGGCCAACCCATGAGGAGGTGATTACGACGATCGCCCGTGATATGATTCGTTCGTATCGGCAACTACCGGTTCATCTGTATCAAATTCAAACTAAGTTCCGCGATGAAATTCGTCCCCGGTTTGGCCTGATGCGGGGTCGGGAATTTATTATGAAGGATGGCTATTCGTTTCATACTAACCGGGACAGTTTGAAACAGACGTACCAGGATATGGATCGAGCCTATCGGAATATGCTGCGGCGATGTAGTCTGAAATTTCAGCCGGTACAAGCGGACTCTGGAGCTATTGGGGGCGGGGTTTCTCAAGAGTTTATGGTGTTGGCTGAGGCTGGAGAAGATGAGGTTCTCTACACCGAAGATAGCCAATATGCGGCCAATGTGGAAAAAGCGGTTTCTCTTCCCGCAGAAGTTCAACCTTCTCCGTTTACAGAGTATAAAAAGGTGGAAACACCCAATACCAATACCATTGCTACGCTCTGCGAGGCGCTCGGTTGTGATGCCACCAATACGGTGAAAAATGTACTGTATCAGGCTGTTTATGATAATGGAATGACGGTCTTGGTGCTGGTTAATATTCGCGGTGACCAAGATGTAAATGAGGTAAAACTCTCCAATGAGTTAACTGCTCTAGCTCCAGAATACGGCGCGAAAGCAGTTTTGGCGCTCACCGTTCCCGATCCGGAAGCTCAGAGCAAATGGGCCGCGAAACCCTTACCGTTGGGGTATATCGATCCGGGTTTAGGAGATGAATATATTACTCAACAAGAGAATTTAGCGCCCAAGTTTTTGCGGTTGGTGGACAAAACAGCGGTGGAGTTGAAAAATTTTGCCACAGGAGCCAATGAGACCGGTTATCATGTGATCGGCGCAAATTGGGGCGATCAGTTTGTTTTGCCCGATCGCATTGTGGATGTGCGTACTGCAAAAGCCGGCGATCTCGCTGTTCACGACCCGACGCAAATATTACAAACTGCCAGAGGTATTGAAGTCGGTCATATTTTCCAGTTGGGAACCAAATATTCCCAGGCTATGAATGCCACGTTTACCAGCGAACAGGGGGAAGAATTGCCCTGTTATATGGGATGTTATGGGGTTGGAGTCTCTCGCCTCGCGCAAGCTGCGGTAGAGCAGTCCTATGATAAAAATGGCATCATTTGGCCCGTGGCGATCGCGCCCTATACGGTCATCATCTGCGTTCCCAATATTACCGATAGTCAACAGATGGAAGTCGCCGAAAAGCTCTATCAAGACCTACAAGAGGCTGGAATAGAGGTGTTACTTGATGACCGCAATGAGCGAGCCGGGGTAAAATTCAAAGATGCCGATTTAATTGGCATTCCCTATCGCTTAGTGACCGGCAGAGCCATCAAATCCGGTAAAGTTGAATGTGTAGAACGAGCAACCCTCGCTTCTGAGGAAGTGGCCATAGACGATCTGGTTTCTGTTCTCCAAGAGCGTATTCAAACCGCTTTAAACGCCTAAAAATTGCATAAGTGGGACATTTTCAAATGGGCACAGTACCATAGAGCAAGTTCGTCATTAGCTCAATGAAGAATTTCCTGGACTGTGCCTAATTTGGGCTAAGGAAAGGGCAAAACCTAGTATTCCCTATACTCTATTCCCTATTCCCTAATGGAACGCAGAGAACTGATTCAATTGATCGCTTTTATCCTTTTACCAGGGATATTATTTGCCTTACTCGATGGTTTAACTTCTGGTATTTTTGCAGGACTGGCAGGGGCGATAATGGGCTTTTCTTATACTTATCCGGCTTTAGGACTTTGGGCCTTTTTGATCTATATGCCCTTTGCTGGAACAGTTACCCATACGATCGCCAACAGTAACCCCCTATTTCACTTAGTCAAAGATTTATTTTATATTCCCGCTCTAATCTCGATTTTGATCCACGATCGCGACTATCTTAAACCCTTTTGGCAAAAAATTAAACCTCTATATATTCCTCTAATCAGTTTAGTCTCGATCGCATTAGTTCACTTTTTTTGGATTGGCATTATTCGCGAAAGCTTCAATCCCACTCTAGGGAATCAAATGCTCATGGGAATTGTGGGTCTCAAGACCCTGTTAAGCTATATTCCCTTAATGCTTTGTGCCTATTATTTAATTTATAGTAAAGAAGAATTATGGTTCTTTCTGAGACTGCACACTGTTTTAATCTTAATTTGTTGTGCCCTAGGGTTTATTCAATATTTACTGCTAACCAAAGGTATTTGTCCAGGGAGTAGACCCCTTTCAGGAGAGTTTCTATATCGCGCTACCCTACAAGCTCGTTGCTTTATCGGTGGAGCAGTGTTATATAATCCAAATGCCGGATTAGTTCGATTACCCGGTACATTTGTTGCGCCTTGGCAATGGGGATGGTTTCTGATTTCTGGTCTGTTTTTCTTGTTTAGTACTGATGTTGGAGACCCTCAAAAAAAATGGAAGTACATCAGTGTATTTAGCACGGGTTTGCTGATCATAATGGCTGTCTTTTCTGGTCAAAGAATTGCTCTAGCATTAGTGCCAATTATCTTTATGATTTTACAGCTTCTAACGACTTCTAAGAAAAAACAATTGCCTTTAAAATGGGGGGTGGCACTTGTCACCAGTGCAGTAATTATTCAAACGATCAATCGGGTGGAACAACGCATAGACAGCTTAGTAGATCGCTGGACAGTTTACCCTCCGCTATATTTTATGCGAGATCAATGGCAATCGGTTTGGAGTCAGCAAGAAGGGATTTTGGGAAAAGGGATTGGTGCGGCGACGAATGCAGCACGAAAATTTGCTCCAACTCGATTAATTGAAACGTTCCACGCTAAGGTCCTTTATGAAATTGGCCCTTTAGGGTTACTGGCTTTTTTGGTGGTGGTTTCTATCTTGGTCTTTTTAACCTATAAAGCTTATCGTTCATTACAGAAGCCTAGCTGGAAAAAAATAGCGATCTGTTTCTGGATTTTTATTCTGATTGTAAGCTATTTTCCTTATTATTATCCCCTAGATGTCGATCCGGTAGCGGTGTATTATTGGTTTATTGCAGGACTCTTACTCAAATTACCGGAAATAGAGACTTCTTCAACATCTCTCTAACATACAATCCATCAATTTTTGGCCTTATGCATCAACCCTTTCAGTTTTCTATACAAGCCCAATGCTCCCAGACTCAAGCGAGAGCAGCTACCTTTTTGACTCCCCACGGAAAAGTAGAAACTCCTAGATTTATGCCTGTCGGCACATTAGCAACGGTAAAAGCATTAACGCCTGCACAACTCAAAGGGACAGGCGCTCAAATGGTTTTAGCCAATACCTATCATTTGCATCTACAACCGGGAGAAGATTTAATTGCTCGTGCTGGTGGTTTGCATCGGTTTATGGGATGGGATGGGCCAATGTTAACTGATTCTGGAGGCTTTCAGGTTTTTAGTTTAGCCAGCTTGCGAACCATTCAGGAAGAGGGGGTGAAATTTCGATCGCCCAGAGATGGACGGATTATTAATCTTACTCCAGAAAAGGCGATCGCCATCCAAAATCAGCTCGGTGCAGATGTCATTATGGCGTTTGACGAATGTCCTCCCTATCCAGCCTCCAAAGAAGCCGTTATCGCTGCCACAGAGCGCACCTATCGATGGCTAAAACGCTGCATAGCTGCCCATGATCGCTCCGAACAGGCGTTGTTTGGTATCGTTCAGGGGGGAGTATATGCTGACCTAAGAACCGCCGCAGCCGAGCAATTAGTAGACCTTAATTTACCCGGCTATGCTATTGGTGGCGTGAGTGTGGGTGAACCGGGAGATCTGATTAACCAAATTGTAAAGGTGACAGTTCCCCTACTTGCTACGGAAAAACCCCGCTATCTCATGGGAGTAGGAACCTATCAAGAAATGGTACAGGCGATCGCCGCTGGCATCGATCTATTTGATTGCGTCATTCCCACCCGGTTAGCCCGTCATGGGGCGGTATTTGTGCGGGGAGAGCGCTGGAATATTAAAAATGCCCAATTTCGAGAAGATTTTGCTCCCCTTGATGCTGAATGCCCCTGTTATACCTGTCAAAATTTTAGCCGTGCTTATTTGGGGCATTTATGGCGCTGTCGCGAACTGTTGGTGTATACGCTCCTGTCGATCCACAATATTACGGAACTGGTGCGTTTTACCGCACGCATTCGAGAGGCTATTTTAGGCGATCGCTTCCTCTCTGAATTTGGTCACTACCTTGCCCCTCCAGAAAGCCATCAGTACCATGAAAAGAGATAGCCCTTCAAACCTATGAAATACCTCTTGATGCCCCCTCTCTCACGGGAAAGGGGGTTGAGGGAGGGGGCTAGACCTTACGCGATCCTCTCTAACCTCCTCAACTATAAATATGATAGTCACTGAATCAATTAATCCAAGAGTAACCATTCCTCCCCTAGAAAATGGCGACAAGCTCACTCGCACAGAATTTGAGCGCCGTTATTATGCCATGCCCGATCACAAAAAAGCCGAATTAATCGAAGGAATTGTTTATATGGCATCTCCATTAAGAATCACACAACATGGCGAACCCCATGCTTTTATCATGACTTGGTTAGGAAGCTATTGGTCGGCTACGCCAGGAATTCAATTAGGCGATAATTGTACCGTCCGTCTAGATGCTGACAATGAACCTCAACCTGACGCACTCCTGAGAATCAAAGAAGAGGGACAATCGACAATTAGTGAAGATGGTTATGTTGAAGGTGCGCCAGAATTAATTGTTGAAATTGCCGCCAGTAGTGTTTCCATTGACTTACATCAAAAACTCAATGTTTATCGTCGCAATCAAGTGCAAGAATATTTAATCTGGCGCGTCAATGACGGTGAACTCGATTGGTTCCGATTACAGAATGAACAATATATCAAACTTGAACCCAATGCAGACGGAATAATCTATTCTCAAGTTTTCCCTGGCTTGTGTTTAAATCAAGCTGCCCTATTATCCGGTGACTTAGCTCAGGTATTAGCCAGCTTACAAGTCGGATTAGCCACCCCTGAACATCAATCCTTTGTCGATCAATAAACTATCGCTTAACAGGTGATTAGGTAGAGAGTTTTGTCCTTTTTTTTGAACAGTACACTTTTAATAATAGGATAAAAACCCCCTATCTCCCTATCTCCCTATCCCCTCACCTCCCCATCCCCCCATCTCCCCATCCCCCCACCTTGACATTTTTGAAGGAAGAATGAAAACTCCCTGCTTCCCTATTCCCTGGTGCGGCAGTATATGTTAATATTTTTTTCAATTCTGAAAATCATGCCCCGTACTGTTGGAGAGGAAAACACACTTATGGAAGCAGCACTGCTGTTGGCAAAATTACCTGAAGCCTATTCAGCCTTTAGCCCACTAATCGATGTTTTGCCTGTAATTCCTATCTTTTTCTTACTGCTGGCCTTTGTTTGGCAAGCAGCAGTTGGGTTTAAATAGAGTTTAAGATAAATGTAACATCAGAAACATTTATTTCCCTAGAGACAGGTTTTAAGCCTGTCTCATTTTTATGCATCTAGCGTTTGCCAAGGGTATTTTGGAAAGCGGGACGTTCGGATAAACGCTGGATGTACTCCGTAACGGCTGGATACTCACTCAAATCAAGCTTGAGCATCACAGGCATATAAAAGAGAAGCGATCCGACTGCGACATCCGCTACGGTAAGCCGATCGCCGAGTAAAAACGGTTGAGCTTGTAGACGTTGATTCAGGGGAGGCATAAAATCCGCCAAGGCGCGATCGCGGGATGCTTCAATAAACACCCCTGGGCCCAAACTAGCATTGGCAAAGACTACCCACTGGTTCATCTGTGCGATCTCTTGCACCGATCCCTGAGCATTGCCATACTGGAGAGCCAGATACATTAAAATTGCCCCAGATTCCCAAATGGTAAAGTCGCCATCTACGAGGGCAGGCACCTTTCCCATGGGATGAATGGCCAAATAGTCCGGTTTCTTATGTTCTTGCCCTTGGATGTCCACAGCAATCAATTCATAGGGAACACCCAGTTCCTCTAAATACCACTGAACTAAAGTTCCACGAGTTCGCGGGCCACCATAGAGTTTGATCATTCCTTAAAGCACCTTATGGGTATGTTCATGTTGTTTTACATTATCTTCTGTGCGAACCACATTCGTCATATTTAAAACTCGTTTGCGCTCCGTGGAAAAGTTAAAATCCTGATGACAAGTGCCGATGGGAATTTTAGTTTTAACACGTTCATGACTGGGAACCTTATAACTGCGAACTGCGGCGATCGCCCGTTCTACAAACTCGTCACAGAACTGGGGCTTCTCTGGGAACTCGGTCGGTTTTTGGGGGGTCTGGTGGATCAGTACCGTACCTAATGTGGTTCCTAAGGCCATTTCATAGGAGGTGGGAATTCCCTTAAATAAAGCTTCTAGAGCGGCTGAAGGGATCGGTTCTATTACTTTAACCGGATAGACCTCTCCATCTTCCTTAATAAAGCAAGTGGCCAAGCCAACGACTAAATAATCATCCCCGGATACATCGGGGGCATTGGGATAGGTTTGTTCAGCAGTCATAAGGGTAAGGGATATAAATCAATGGATCGGATATCAACCTAACTAGGAGGAAGCAAGAGTTTAAGCGCTCTCCCAAACCGAAAGTAACAGAGACCTCGATCGGCGCACCCCGCTATTCCATATGTTGCATCTTACCATTAGCCACCTGAGTAACTGGTACATTCGCGCTTTTTCCATCAGGATTTCCCTCTTACAGTGAAGGTATCAAAGATAAAGTACAGTCAGTCATTGAGGTACAGTTCATGGGCATCAATCTTTCTACTTCTAGTGTTGATTCTTTCGGAGGTTTATATCCAAGGCAACCTCAACCGAAAACAGAAAGCCCCCCCGTTAATCGAAAATTGAGCCAACAAGCCAAAGTTCGCTTAGAACAAGGGGACTATTTAGGTGCTATTGACCTGTTAACTTGTCTAATTGAATCCGATCCTATTTGTGCCGATCACTACAATAATCGCGGATATGCCTATTTTCAGGATGGAGAGGTTGAACTGGCGATCGCCGACTATAGCCAAGCGATCCAACTGAATCCTACGCTCGATCGAGCGTATAATAATCGTGCCAATGCCTACGCTCGCCTAGGAGATCTCTACGCTGCTCTGCTCGACTACGATCAAACGTTAGATTTAAATCCCTTAAAAATCCAAGCTTGGATTAACCGAGGAATTACCTTTAGGCAACTTCAGATTTATGAACTTGCTCTCGATAACCTGGACTTTGCCCTGCGTCTGGGTCGTCTAGAAGGCTATATTTACGCCGAACGAGGACGCACCTATCATCTTATGGGAGATTGGAATTGGGCGATCGCAGACTACCAAAGAGCGATCGACCACTTCCAAAATACTCCTCAGCTCTCAGGAGCCGAACAACGCCAATATCAACGGGTTCTGCATTGGAAAGACCAACTCCTCAAACCCCTTGCAGATTAAGGAGTTTCCAGAATGAGTTATCGATCTACCCGTTCCTTTTTCCAAACCACAGAACGTCTTTGCGGATCGATCCGATGACTTTGTTCAGCCATCACTTGCTTCGCTTGCTCAGGATCGAAAGATCGGTCAAAATCTTGTTGTAGTTGAGTGACCCGGTCTTGAGTTTGCTGAACTTGAATCTCGACAATTTCTAACTTTTCTTCTACTGACCGATGATAGGGAATCAGGCGCATCACTGCCCCAGTTGCGACCACGACCAAAACCAGATTAACACTTAACTTCATCATTGTTTCCCAGGCGATCGCCGCAGCTAAGGGAGAGGAGCGACGACGCGATCGTTGGCGCTGGTTCCGCATCCGACGACGATCCAATGGATTAACGGAATGAGGGGGTCTCTGGGGGGTTGGCTCACTAGCAAGCATGGGCGTTTTAGAGGATTACAGCGCAACAAAAATTTATGCCCTGATAATACACCTTAGAGTTAACCCTAACCGCCCATTCTCAAAAGTTTTTTCCGTATTCCCCCCAGAATTCTCAAAGACCCTTGATTAACAGGGACTTCAACCTTACTTATACAGTTCGGTAGAGAGGCGGAAAGCTAGGATTCCTGGGATTAAAGCCAGAACTAGAGCCACAAATACTTGAGTATCTGATAAAGCCATGATCAAGAACTCCTGTTAAACATAGGTTTGTTCAACACTGTTGCTTAAATTGCCCTCTAGGGGAATAGGTTTGTTACATACCGTAACATTTAGCCGGCATCCCTGTCTTTAAGCAGGGAATTTTCATTCTCACCTGGAAAATGGCAAGGTGGGGGGATGAGGGGATAGGGAGATAGGGGGTTTTTATCCTATTATTAAACGTTAACTACAGTATGAATATTAACGTTGCTCCAATAGAGAACCACGGACGTTACGCCAAGAGCAACGCGCTTAAGGGTGCGAGTCACTGCATTAATCCCAGATTTGTTGGTTAACATGGATTTATTCTCCTAATTATTTTCAGTTCCAGAGCGGGGGGTTGAGTCAGTAAAATCCCTCTCTGGATGGACTTAGGAGGCTGTTAAAGTTCGGTTTCTGGGAAAATCCCGTCGAGATTTTCCCAGAAGCTTATTATCTCTCCTATAAATTCCTCTATTTTTTGGGGACAATTTTATCCAAATTAGCAAAAATTGTAATAATTGTTTACCAGAACGAAGCGCGATAGACCTATGGTTCAACTGCAATCTGAACAAGTCAAGTCTCCATCGTCGGATCAGCGTATTGTCCATTCTGGAATTACTTGGGAGCAATTCAAACTTCTTCAGTCTGGATTTGGCGATCGCCGCAACCTGCGCCTTTTTTACTACCAAAATACCGTAGAAATTCTCATGCCGGGACGAGAACACGAATTTTTCAGTCGCTTAATTGGATTTCTGATTGGATTATTTTGCCTGGAAATGGGCATTGAATTTGAACCCCTTGGCTCGACTACTCAGGAGCACGAAGGTACAGTTTCCGCCGAACCAGACGAATCCTATTGTTTCAGTACATCTAAGCCTCGTCCAGATTTAGTCATCGAAGTCATCTTTACCAGTGGCAGTCCCAACAAACTGCAACGCTACCGCCTCCTAGGTATTCCAGAAGTATGGTTTTGGGAAGATGGTGTATTTAGCCTCTATCGACTGCGAGGGGAAAATTACAGTCAAATTTCCCGCAGTGAAATCCCGGAACTGATCGACTTGGATATAGAACTGCTCACTCGCTGCGTGTTGATGGCACAAACGTCGCGCTTAGAAGCCGCAAATGAGTTTCGCAGATGGATGAAAAAATGAAATAATTAATAACTATTAATGGGGTTTGTAGGGGCGGGTTTAACCCAAATTTAGGCTACCCACCAATCAATTCCCAAAACCCGCCCCACCTCCTAGGGATACCCTCCAACCCAATTTCTTGCCACTGCGAAGGGTTGGAGGGCAAGTTTACCAACATCTTCAATGCCCACCGATCACTGTTGTAAACCTGCCCCTACGTTTTTTGGGATTAAGAAACTAGATTTCTGACCACGAATCACCCTACAGCATACTCAGTAAACTGTCGTTTAAATGGAGAATGAAAACCAATGACTATATCCGTTTTCGGGACTCCTAAATCGTGCAATTCTTGACCTACATCATTTTCCGTCCCATTGTGCTGTATCCAAACTTTTTCGTCCTTAATATCAAAATGTAAAATAGAGCCATAAATCCGGTAATCCCCTATCCAACCCACATGAAAAAGCTGGTAATGATCTCTAACTGGATCGAAAATTAATTGTGTGTCTACTCCGTCTTCTGGATCGGTGCCCAAATGAGCATAGGTTTCTAAGAGATTTTGAATGGCTTGGCGATAGCGATCTAGTTTATCCATCGGTTAATACTCTCCTGTTTCGGTTCATAGAGAATGATCTTCAATTGTTGAGTGTTAATGATTTCTTGAACTAATTCTATGCTAAAAAAAGAATTATAGGTTTCGAGAGCAATGGCGAGATAAAGAATATGCTCTGAATATTGCTTGAGCAAGAGACTACGATAGGTGATAAATTGACCAAGGGCTGTATAAAATTCGGAAATCGTAGAGTTTTGAACAAAGCTTTTAATTTCTACGGCAATTTTATCTCCTTCTCGTTCCGCCGCTAAAAACTTTTCTGCACCCAGATCGACATAAAGTTTTCCGAGATCGTATCGTAGCATCAGAGGATCATGGGTGATTATCCATCCATCTTTTTCTAAAGCATGGCGTACAGCTTGATGAAAAAAATCTTTAGCAGGCATGATAATATTTTCTAGAGGATACCCAATTCTCAAAGTAAAATCGACTCTCTAATGCAATTATATCCTACTTTGACCTTAAGAATGGGTATAATGATCTATAAAAACTATCCATACTTCACGATGAATGATTTATTTAAAGGATTTGAAGACCTATTAGAACTCGCCAAACGGCTAGAAGAAAAAGCGGAACAAGGAGAATTGAAAACCGATATTCAATTTCGCTCCTTGAGCAATATTCCCCAGGGTGGCAATATTCCTAAGCGTAATCCTAGTCAACCTTCAGCCGATGTAATTGTCACACCACCACCATCGGGAACTGAGGGAAAAACGCCAAAAGCGCCAAATTCTAGCAACTTATCCTTAAACCAAATTGGTGGTTTAGAAGAAGTGAAACAGGAATTACAAGAACTGGTGGAGTTGCCCCTCAAACGTCCTGAATTACTGGCGCAATTGGGGCTAGAACCGACGCGGGGAGTGTTGTTAGTGGGGCCCCCTGGCACGGGAAAAACTCTCACTGCTCGCTCTCTGGCTGCTGAATTAGGGGTGAATTATATCGCCATTACGGGGCCGGAAATTATGGGTAAATATTATGGAGAATCAGAAAGTCGATTAAGGGATTTATTTGAGAAAGCAGCTCGTAATGCGCCTTGCCTGATTTTTATTGATGAAATTGATAGTTTAGCGCCCGATCGCTCCCAAGTGGAAGGAGAAGTGGAAAAGCGGGTTGTTGGTCAGTTATTGGGCTTGATGGATGGCTTTTCAGTTAGGGATTCTGTGGTGATTTTAGCCGCCACGAACCTGCCGAACCGCCTCGATCCTGCTTTGCGACGGCCGGGAAGATTCGATCGCGAAATTGTGTTTCGAGTCCCCAGAATAGAGGAACGGGTGCAGATTCTCCAGATTCTCACCCAAGGAATGCCGTTAGAGTCTGGGGTGGATTTGGAGGCGATCGCCGCCCGCTCCGTCGGATTTGTGGGTGCAGACTTAAAAGCATTGTGTCAAAAAGCAGCCCATCATGCCCTGCGTCGTCAAGTGCCGACTCCAGAGACCCAACCGACTGCTCCATTAACCATTAATCCTGATGATTTTGAGCAAGCACTAAGTACGATTAAACCCGCAGTTTTGCGCTCTGTGGAAGTGGAATCGCCCCAAGTGGATTGGGACGATATTGGCGGGTTAGAGGAGATTAAACAACTGTTGCAAGAGTCTGTCGAAGGGCAATTACTCTATCCCGAACTGTATCAAAAAACGCAGGCTAAAGCGCCCAAAGGCATCTTACTCATGGGAGAACCCGGAACGGGTAAAACCCTGTTGGCTAAAGCGATCGCCTCCCAAGCACAGGCGAACTTTATCGCCATTTCCGGGCCAGAGCTGCTCAGTCGTTGGATCGGAGCCTCAGAACAAGCCGTGCGAGAACTGTTTGCCAAAGCCAGACAAGCGGCTCCTTGCGTGATTTTCATTGATGAAATCGATACCTTAGCGCCCGCACGAGGTCAGTATAGCGGTGATTCTGGAGTGGGCGATCGCGTGGTGGGGCAACTTCTGACCGAAATTGATGGGTTATCGGTTTCCAAAAACCTGATTCTGATTGCAGCAACCAATCGTCCGGAGGCGATCGATCCCGCTCTCCTCCGCTCCGGCCGCCTCGATCTGCAACTGAAAATCGACCTCCCCGACACCCCCAGTCGCCTCGCCATTCTCCAAGTTCACAACCAAGACCGTCCCCTTTCCGGTATTGACCTCTCCCACTATGCCGAACTTACCCTCGGATGGAGCGGTGCAGATCTAGCTCTTCTCAGCAACCAAGCCGCCCTCCAAGCCATCCGTCGTTTCCGTACTCTTAACCAACCCGTGAGCGAACTTTATATTACCAGCGACGACTTCCAGCAAGCCTACACCGAACTCAAAACCCTGCGAGGTTTATCATGACATCTCCTGAGTTATAAGGTAATATAAGACTGCTTTAGTGAAACCAAAGTAAAGTAGCTAGTCATACAAGTATGAAATTTTATCAAAAAAAACACGCAAAAGTAAGCCAATTTGCGGAAATCAGAGAATGTCCCACAACTGGGAGTAAATCACTCCATGCTACGGTCAATTTGATGCCCGGACAAGTTATCTCTCGTTTTGGAGCAAAAGAAATCCGCAATCAGCCTAGTTATTTGACTGTGCAAATCCACCGCGATCGGCATATCATGCTTGATCCTGAGTGGTTGCAATATATTAATCATAGCTGCAATCCTAACGTCGTTTTTAATACCAGTAAACAAGATGTTATTGCTGTTCGTCCCCTTGAGAAAGGGGAGGAAATCACATTTTTCTATCCTTCTACTGAATGGTTGATGGATCGAGCCTTTGATTGTTTATGTAACAGCGACAATTGCTTAGGGACGATTCAAGGGGCAGCTCATTTACCCCTAGAAATTCTGACTAACTATCAACTCTCTGACTATATCCAGCAAGAGCTAGATAGAAAAGCTAAATAGGCGTGGTATCGAATGGCCAGTAAAAATATATATCTGAGTCAGTTAACTGGAGACGCTACCTATACCCAAATTGTTTTTAACAAAGTTTGGGGTAAGGTGGAAGCCGATCGAGCTGCCTATCCCGAAAAAAAAGTTTTTATGATGGCATTTGGCGATACCAGTCAGCCTTTGCCACCGACAGTGGTACAGGGCTTAGTGAATGCGGCAACTCGTTTGGGCGATCGCGAAACTTATACAGGATATGAAGATGTCACGGGAAATCCCGATTTACGACATGCGATTTGCACCAACTATTACCAGAAAAAACTGGGGATAGACTTTGACCCTGCTGAACTGTTCGTCACTGATGGCGCTCAATCGGTTTCGGTCAATATTCAAGAATTGTTTGCCCCTGATAATGTCGTAGCGATTCCTAACCCTGCCTATCCATCTTTTGTGGAAGGCACTTTACTGGCGAGTCGAAAATTAGTTGATTTGCCTTGCCATGAATCAGATAATTTTGTGCCCAAGCTGCCCCAGGAAAACGTAGATATTATTTATCTGTGCTTTCCGAATAATCCTACCGGGTCGGTTGCCACTCGCGAACAACTTCAATATTTTGTGGACTATGCAATCGCTCGCCAAGCCGTCATTATTTTTGACGCGGCTTATAGCGCTTTTATCACTACCCCAAACATCCCTAAAAGTATTTATGAAATAGAGGGGGCAAAAAAATGTGCCATTGAAATTGGCAGTTTTTCCAAAATGGCTAATTTTACGGGTTTAAGAGTCGGATGGTGTGTGATTCCTCATTCCCTGATGATTCAAAATACCGTCCCTGGAGAATTAAATGACTTATGGCGGATAAGACATTGCGTCAAGTTCTGGGGCACGGCTAATATTTCTCAGCAAGGTGCGATCGCTGCTTTATCGGAAACCGGCCAACTAGAATGTCAAGAAGTGGTGAATTATTACCTGAAAAATGCTGGTGTACTTCGGCAAGGTTTGGAAAAAAGCGGATTTCAGTGTTTTGGTGGGATTGACAGTCCTTTTGTTTGGCTGAAAGCAACTTCAGGCTTATCCTCTTGGCAGTTTTTTGAAAAAATGTTACAGTCAACAGGGATTGTCGGTGTACCAGGTTGCGTCTTTGGCAATTGTGGAGAAACTTACTTACGATTGGCCGCATTAGGACACCGAGAGGAAATAGAAGGGGCTGTAGAAAATGCGGATAAATATTTTAAATAAATTAAGACCGGAACTTAAACGATGGCAGTGCTAATCCTTACAGAAATCGAGCTGACAGATCTGTGGGTTTCCACATTAATCGCCCAATTGAAGAAACGCAATCCCGATATAGATTGGCGAGTCTGGCCTGAATGCGGGAAACTTGAAGACATTGAGATTGTTTTAGCATGGTATCCTCCACCCGGAGTGATGCAACAGTTTTCCAATCTAAAGCTGATTATATCTTTAGGTGCTGGAGTCTATCATATTTTACGAGACCCGAATCTCCAAGCACAAGTGCCGATTGTTCGTCTGATTGACGATCGCTTGACCTTGCAAATGGCACAGTACGTCACTCTAGCAGTTTTGCTTTTTCAACAACGATTTTTTGAGTATCAAAAAATACAAAAATTGAGACTTTGGGAATCTCTGCCCGTAGCAGAGGCTAGATGCTTTACAGTGGGGATTTTGGGGTTAGGAGTTTTCGGTTCTACCGTCGCTAAAAAGTTAGCTGCAATTGGTTTTCCGGTGCGGGGGTGGAGTCGAAATCCTAAACAAATAGAAGGAGTTGAATGCTTTTACGGGTACGAACAGTTTGAACTTTTCCTCAGCCAATGTCAGGCGATCGTTTGTGTGCTTCCCGTCACCTCAGAAACCAAGGAAATTCTCTCTAATGAGACCTTTTCAGCGTTACCGCAAGGTGCTTATTTAATTAATGTTGGTCGAGGTCAGCACTTAGTAGAAGCCGATCTATTAAACGCATTAGATTCAGGTCAAATTGCCGGTGCTTGTTTAGACGTATTCAACACCGAACCCTTGCCTCACGACCACCCTTTTTGGTCTCATCCACGGATTATGGTCACTCCTCATATCGCTGCTGAAGGTCAGCCAGATAATTTTGCCGATTTGATTCTTGAGACGCTCTTTCTCTACAAAACTGGACAACCTTTAAAATATCTGGTCGATCGCAACCAGGGTTACTAATATAAGGCCACCTATTCCGAAAAAAATACACAGCCTGACTTATGGTTCTTATCCCATAAATTCTATAGCTTCAGGCAGATGCTTAAAATATTCTCAGCCGATGGGCATATAGCTTTTCATAATAAGGCAAGCACAAGTCATAAAGATATTTTAATTTTTCGCTTTCATTGATATTTAAGTAATAAAGTATCTTGAAACAGTGATAGAAAACGATTGTCAACTCTATGAAGAAAGTAATATGGGAAATCTTTGACAAAAACTGGTCCTTTCTCAAGGATTGAAACCAGGTGTTGTAGCACCACATCATAATTATATTCAGGTTGTGGCTTAACTTCCGATTCGCTATGGAAAATTCGCTCTTCACTGTAGTATGCAGACTTCCCAAAAGGTTCATGGACAACAGTAAAATTCCCCTGATTTTTAATCATCCACATAAACGCATTTGAACGGGATCTAGGAGTTGATCACAAACTCAAATTTCTTTTCATCTTCTTTAATGAAGTATCCACAAATAATAAGTATTATATAATATCATATCAAAGCATTATTTTGCAGTACAGAATACCAACTGCTAGTTTAATGTTATAATTGCAATCACAATTACAGACCAATCCTGGGTTTTAACCGTCCATTTGAGAGGCAACAAATAGATGACTGCATCAACAGTATCGCCAACATTACTCAGCCCTTTTAGCTTACGAGGATTGCCTCTAAAAAATCGCATAATCATGGCCCCTATGACTCGCGGGCGTGCAGGTTCAGAACGCATTCCCAACGATTTGATGGCTGAATATTATGCTCAACGGGCCTCTGCGGGTTTAATTATAACCGAGGCAACAGTTATTTCTCAACAAGCCAATGGATGGGTAAATTCACCTGGGATTTACTCAGACGAACAAACCGAAGGCTGGAAACAAGTGGTTGAGGCCGTTCATGCTCAAGGAGGACTAATTTTTCTACAATTTTGGCATTGCGGACGAGCCTCCCATAGTAGTTTTCAGGAAAACGGTCAATTACCCGTTGCCCCTTCAGCTATTAAACTCAATGGAGAGTACGTTCATACTCCGATTGGCAAACAACCTTACGAAACCCCCCGCGCTTTAGAAACTGAGGAAATTCCCCTAATTGTAGAAGACTATCGTCGAGCAGCAGAACGCGCTCAAGAGGCGGGATTTGATGGGGTAGAAATTCACGGTGCGAATGGCTATTTAATCGATCAATTTCTGCAATCTAAAACCAACCATCGGACTGATAGGTATGGTGGGAGTGTGGAAAACCGATATCGCTTTCTCAAAGAAATTGTTGAATCCGTTCTCACCGTTTGGTCGCCAGATCGAGTAGGGGTCAGACTCGCCCCCAATGGGAATTTTAATGATATGGGGTCGCCAGATTTTCGCGAAAATTCTCTGTACATTGCTCAACAGTTAAATGTTTACGGATTAGCTTACCTCCATGTAATGGATGGTTTAGGCTTTGGTTTTCACGAATTAGGAGAACCGATGACGTTGGCAGAATTTCGAGAAGTATTTACAGCACCGCTAATGGGAAATTGTGGGTATACTCAAGAAACTGCTGAAGTTGCCATTAAAGAAGGAAATGTCGATTTAATTGCCTTTGGGCGACCATTTATTAGTAATCCCGATTTAGTAGACCGTTTTGCTAATAGCTGGCCGCTGAATCCCGAAGCAGAGATGAACATTTGGTTTTCATTTGACCGAGAAGGTTATACGGACTTTCCAAACTATAGTCAATGACCCAATTTTCTCTATATGCTCTAACTGATTTCATCTAACTTGCGCCGTACCTCTTGAATATCCTGCCACATTAACCATTTCGGCTTTCCTTGTTCGCGGGAGGGATTTCGCAGTAAATAAGCGGGGTGAAAAATAGGCATACAGAAGCGTCCTTCCCAGTCAAACCACTGACCGCGAATTTTAGTAATTCCTCGTTTATCTGCTAAGATCCCTTGAACGGCTGTGGCACCGGTCAATAAAATGATTTTCGGATTCACTAAGCGGATTTGTTCTAATAAATAAGGCTTACAAGCGTCTATTTCTGAGGACGTGGGTTTACGATTTCCTGGAGGGCGACATTTATTGACATTGCAAATATAAACATCACGCTCGCTATCTAATTTTACCGAAGCTAAAATTTTATCGAGTAACTGACCGGATTTCCCCACAAAGGGTAATCCTTGTTCATCTTCATTTTGTCCAGGCGCTTCTCCCACAATCATCAAGCTAGCTTTGGGATTTCCCCGGTGAATCACTAAATGGGTACGGTTTTGTCCTAATTCGCAGCGCTGACACTGTTGGCAATGTTCGGTTAGGGTTTCTAAGGTTTCATAGGTTCCTGAAGGAATGGGAATTTTGGGATCTTTGGGAATTAATTCTAGGGAAGAAAATTCGGAATTGCCGGCAATACTTGAGTCATCGAATAGATTAAGTTGATCGGAATTAGACATTTCAATGAATAATGAATAATGAATAACTAACAAGGTTTGGCATCTCCTACTGGAGACGGATTCGCTTCCCAAGGGATGAGGTGCCCTACTCGATTGTTTCATCTAATTTGATACATTATATTTTGTTGGTAGTGAGGGCTTTAGCCCTCTCCAGTTAGGCTTTAAAGCACTCTTCGTGCTTACTACAAACAAAGTCCTATTTTAGATGAAACAATCCACTACGGGCTACTATTCCCTATTCCCTCACCTTCTGCAAGAAGTCTATTCGTCTTTGCCTAGGATACTGGCTAAGAGGGCTTTTTGGGCGTGCATTCGGTTTTCTGCCTGATCCCATAAGCGAGATTGGGAGCATTCCATCACTTCATCGGTAATTTCTTCACCACGATGGGCGGGTAAACAATGGAGTACAATGGCTTCGGGATCGGCTAATTTTAATAACTCTGTATTCACCTGATAAGGTTTGAAGAGGGGAATCCGTTCTCTGGCTTCTTTTTCTTGACCCATACTTGCCCAAACATCAGTATATAAAGCATGACATCCTTTGGCCGCTTCTTGGGCATTGTGGGTAACAATCACTTCTGTTTTACCACCCGCAAATTCTTTGGCTTTGGCGACAATGTTCGAGTTGGGTTCATATTCAGCCGAAGGGACAGCAATGCGTACATTCATGCCCATCATCGCACAGCCGAGTAAGAGGGAATTGGCAACATTATTGCCATCGCCAAAATAGGATAGGGTTTTACCTTCGCAACTGCCAAAACATTCTTGAATGGTGAGTAAATCAGCGAAAATTTGGCAAGGATGCTCTAAATCAGTGAGCGCGTTGATGACAGGAATACCAGAAAATTGGGCATAGTCTTCTAATTCTTTTTGTTCAAAGGTACGAATGGCTAAAATATCTAAATACCGGCCCAAAACTCTGGCTGTATCGGTAACAGGTTCGCCACGACTGACTTGGGTGACACTGGGATTGAGGTCAATGACTTGACCGCCCAGTTGATACATAGCAACGCTAAAGCTAACGCGGGTACGGGTTGAAGCTTTACTAAATAAAAGTCCAAGAATTTTACGGCAAGTCCAACTGATGTCTCCTGATTTGAGTTGGGCGGCAAAGGTTAATAGATCGTGCAGTTCGGTAACAGTTAAATCGGCAACGCTTAATAAGTTTCTTCCTTTTAAGGCTTCCATGAAGGTCTCCACAAAACAATAGTATACAAGGAATGGGGAGTAGGGAGTAGGAAATAGGGAATAGAGAATAGGAAAAAGTTGATCTTCCCTATCCTCCCCATTCTCCTATTACCCATTTTGAGGTAACCAATCTTTGAGAGTCATGCCACCCAAAACAGCAGCTAGGATGATTAAGGCTCCAATACCAATGGGACTGGGAACCCAAAAAATGACTTCTAAGTGATTGATTTCTCCGGCCTCAAGTGTCCAAATTAATTGATGATTTTCGGGGTCTGAGACGGGAGTGAGGCTATTTTCAGCTTCGGTAATGGGTTGAGCACCCCAAGGGGTGGTAAGGGCAAATTCTAGATTGAATAGGGAACCGGGACTGACGAGAACATTGCCTTCGGAGGAGAGAACGGCGAGCGATCGCAAATCCACATCCATTTCTAGACGGTTGCGAATGGCAATCCAAAAGTTATTTTGAGTAATGTTGAGTTCCGAGGTGAGTTGGGGTAGGGTTTCATCCTCTGTTTGGGTTTGGAGATTAGTGGGGTTAAAAAACTCATTAAACTTGGAGGTTAAGTCTGCACCATTATAAAAGGGAATGGTGACAAGCAGTTCCCGGTCAGAAATCCGTTGGGTTTTGCCTCGCAATTTTCGGGTACGCTCTTGCAAGCTTTCTAACCATTGTTCGGCTACCACTTGACTGAAATCGTGCAGGCGATCGGAAATTTGCACCCGTTGCACCATTTCTCCATAGGTTTGGCTTTGAAAATTGACCCCCACATCATACTTAACGCATCCTGTGAGGGCGATCGCCAAGATTAAATATAACGGCCAGAAAATCCGAACCCTAGATCGATGTTTTCCCATGATTTTGGTCTATCTCGTGTTGGCTGCCTTCCTATTATCCCTCTATCCGAAGCCAATCCACCCGCCAATAATTAAGGCGATCGCCACTAAAGCCACCCAAAGAAACCGATTATCTTCTGTTTCTACGGAGGACAAATCCACGGGTTCTAACTCCTCTTTGGACTTTGGAGGCTTAACCTGGGTGGTTCCTGTTCCTTGACGATAAAGGCGATCGCTCTCCTCCATGGCGGATAAATCGGGAATCGTAGTATTCCATTCCGAACGGCGATTGAGCTGGGGAGCCTTCAAAATCTCTAATAACCGGCGTGCTTGTTTGCGAGTGTGCCAATCGGGATGATTGTCCAGGGTTTCACATAAAGATAAGGCTTCGTCGCGCTTTCCGGCTGCTTCATAGGCGGTGACTAACCAAATCTGCACTTCACCTCCCAAGGCAGAAGAGCCAGACACTTGGCCCTTGGCAGCTTCTAAATCGGCGATCGCCTCCCGATAGTCTCCACGCTCAAAGGCTTGTTTACCTCTTTCCAACACTTCCATCCTTCCTCCCTAAGCCACAATCATCGAACCAATTCCAGCATCAGTTAGCACTTCTAACAGCAGGGAATGGGGAACCCGGCCATCAATAACATGGGTCGCTCTGACTCCTTGAGCTAAACTTCGGACACAGCATTGCACTTTTGGAATCATTCCTCCGGCGACAATGCCTACCTCAATGAGATTGCGAGCTTCCTGAATATCTAAGCTATCGATCAGGGTTGAGGGGTCTTTATAGTCTCTCAAAATACCGGCTGTATCAGTTAACAAGATCAGTTTTTCCGCCGATAAGGACGCAGCCAATTCTCCAGCTACGGTATCGGCATTAATGTTATAGGCTTGTCCTTGGGGATCGCAGGCGACACTAGAGATTACGGGAATATAACCATTTTCCAACAATGGCTTCAGAACTTTGGTGTTGATACTGCTCACTTCTCCCACAAATCCAATCCCTTCTTGACCCTGGGGGCGAGCGGTAATCAAGTTACCATCTTTACCGCACAGCCCGATCGCCTGGCCCCCAGCTTGATTAATTAAGGAGACAATTTCCTTATTCACCCGACCGACTAACACCATTTCTACCACATCCATCGTCGGTGCATCAGTTACGCGTAGTCCATTCTTGAATTGGGGTTCAATGCCTAATTTGCCCAGCCAGGTGTTAATTTCCGGCCCTCCCCCATGGACTAGCACCGGACGCACTCCCACACAGGAAAGAAACACAATATCGCGCATCACTTGTTCTTTGAGGGTACTATCTTTCATTGCTGCTCCCCCGTATTTAATCACGACCGTCCGACCGGCAAATTTCTGGATATAGGGGAGAGCTTCACTTAAGACACGAACGCGAGTGGGTTCATCTAGATGGTCAGTTACTGCTGTAGACATGAATAGATTCCTTGATTTAACAAAGGTCTGATTGTGGATGAAAGCCGAGTGGCTCAACTGTTAATTGTGAATTGGCTAACAATATAGGTAATGATACAGCAACAACTAGCAGCTAATTTAGGTGATGATACAGGTTGGAGAGACCAAAACTTAAGATTTACAATAAGAACATAGATAATCACTTCTGAAAAGAATAAGGAAGGTAATGAGGGTAGAATTGTGGCGATCGATCTCGAAACCGGGGAGTTTGAACTAGCTGATGATACGATGACGGCTTCGGATCGATTAATGGAACGATACCCAGATGCACAAATCTGGTGCGTTCGCATTGGATACAGGGGCGTTCATCGCTTTGGAGTAGGTCGCTTACTATAACATCATGATGCAGGGAATAGTCAATCGCAATTGTGAGGCAACACTCCGGCTAATGGTGGGTAATGTAAGTTCACAAAGGCAAGTCATTGATGCTGTGATTGATACAGGTTTCACTGGTTTTCTGACTTTGCCTGTATCGGTGCTGACTGATCTCCAACTCAGGGCTTACAGGCGGGAAGAAGGCACTTTAGGCGATGGAAGCACTTGTGTTTTTGATGTTTATCGTGGTTCTGTAAATTGGGATGGAGAGTTTCGACCAATTGATATCAACGCCTCTGAGACTACGCCTTTGGTGGGAATGAGTCTGCTATACGGCTATCAGGTATAGATTAATGCTATTCCTGTAGGTATTGTTACTGTTCGTTCGTTAAATAGTTCAAACTAATCGAACCTAAACCCTACAACTCAATCACCTTGTAAAAATGGAATGGGAAGCGGCGATCCAATATTCTCAAAAAATTCCAATCTGAACCTAATCATAGCGATTAAACTATGAATTAGTTTTTATAATTGTGAACAGAATCGGATTTCAAAATCCGAGGGAGTTGGCTTAGAACGGTATCGGCTACTTGTTTGGGGGACTCAGCTCCAGTGAGCGTTAGATGTAAATCGGCTTGTGCATAGAGATCTTGACGGCGATCGCACAACGTCTGTAAAGTCTCCAGGGGATTGGCCGTTTTTAATAGGGGACGAGTATCATCGGTTTTTAGGCGATCGTAGAGGATTTGTACCGGAACATCAAGCCAAACCACAATCCCATGGCGCAAATAGCCCCAATTCTCCGGTTTTAGGATAATACCGCCACCCGTCGAAATCACAGAGCGCACTTGAGCAGATAATTGGGCTAGTACCTGGGTTTCGAGTTGCCGAAAGCCTTCCTCTCCCTGAGTGGCGAACAATTGGGGAATCTTAGTACCTGCCACTCGTTCAATCAACGTATCCGTATCAAAAAAACGATAATCGAGCTGTTTAGCTAAACCCTGGCCCACTGTAGTTTTACCAGCCCCCATCATACCCACGAGGAAAAGGCTACAGTGTTTAAGGGTGTTGTTCATGGCTCAAAGGATTAACAATTAACGATATAAGAATGATACAGCCAATCCTTAAACTATTATGCACAGCCATAACATTCTGCATCGCGAAACGATTCTTAATTCAGCCGAAGTGATTTATGTATAGCAAAGAAAGGGAGAGTTAGGACTCACACAGAACTGTCCCATCAGCCTATAACAAGGGGCTTAGAGCCAATTGCCTGTCCTAACCAACTCTTTCTCTGCTATAGCAGCAGAAGGGAGAGTTAGGACACTTTCTATTGCTTTCGTGCCTATTGCCTCAAACAATACTGTCCTAACTTAACGAGTTGATTGCTATAAGCCATGCATGCATATTTGCTTTCAATATGCGCCTTGCGAATAAGTTAGCTCATAACTGTGAGAATAGACCTCAAAAATCAAGCCAAAGGGGTCTTCTACATAAACCATTCTGTAAGGCTTTTCCCCAGGATAGTACTCACGGATGGGCATTCTTTGCTTACCACCATGAGCAACTATTTTTTCTACAAGACCTTCTATATCTGGATCTTGTACGCAAAAATGAAATGTACTTGTTTTCCAGTACTCGAAGTCCGTGGGTTTTTCATTATTGTTGAACTCAAACATCTCTACGCCAATTCTGTCACCAGTAGACATATGGGCAATTTTGAAAGATCCCCAGCCAGTCCCAAAGACATCAATACACATCTGACCTATAGGTGTTTCAGACTCTTCAGTAATGAGAGTCGGTTTCATAATCAAATACCAACCCATCACAGCGCTATAAAACTCAACTGCTTTCTCTACATCAGGAACAGAAATCCCAATATGTGAAAAAGCTCTTGGATAGTTACTCATGGTATTTCTTCCCTAAGAAGGTTCACTCTACATTAGCCCACCCGCACAAGATACAGCACTTTGCTTGCATTTCATAACGCAAGCTTGAATCCTCTTTCTCCATGTACCACAACCCTATTCCCTATTCCCCAGCGCAAAGCGCTGTATTACTTTGCGGCGCGTGGCACTCTAAACCCAATCTTGATCTTCTGAAGGGTTGGAATCTTGAGTATCCCAGTCAGTTGTGTCTTTCTCTTTCTTTGGAGCGGAAGGAGGAGTAGAAGGGGGTGCAGATGCTCCATAAGGGGGAATAATCACCCGATAGTCGGCATCATAAACGGTGTCCTTCGGTTTTTCGATAGGGCGCTCTGGAGGTTTTGAGACACTACGATAAGTATTTTGGCTGTCTTGTTCTCCATTACCCCAAGTTACTGGATTAGGGCGCTCTTCTTCCCATTCCTTGGGGGGTTTAGGGGTTTGTTCCCAATCGTCTTCTGAATTAACAGAGCGTTTAGATTTAGAGAAGAAATTCTTACCTGGAGAGCGGTTCCTTTCCTGTGGAGATGAACCACTCTGGTCACTTCGACTACGCTCACTTCGACTTCCATCAGTGACCGGGTTCGAGGCGATGTTGGTCTTACGGGTTGAATCGGTTTCTGGCTCGTCTGTATATTCGCTCACTCCATCAGCGCTTTGTAAAATGATGGTAATCAGGCGAGAGCTGATGAGTCCCAGGGTAAAGGCAATAAAGAGCCAAATGCCCAGGGGCAGAGAGGGTAACTTCCCTCCCAAAAACACCACGGACATTGAGGGGGTCAGATTTTGCGCTACGGCAACAAGACCGATCCCTAGAACTCCCAATAGCACATTTTTTTGATTCATCTGCCTATTTTAACCCGCCCTGCCAACGGTTGAGAGGAACGCAATCAATACCAAATTGATCGAGTGCCCTCGCGACCACAAAATCAACTAAGTCTTCAATGGTTTGAGGGTTATGATACCAAGCAGGAATCGCGGGTACAACTTGAACTCCAATTTCAGCTAAGGCGGTTAAGTTCCGCAGGTGGATGACGCTTAAGGGAGTTTCCCTAGGAACGATCACCAATTTTCGTCCTTCTTTGAGCTGCACATCGGCTGCTCTTTCTAGTAAATCGGAACTTAATCCGACTGCTAGTTTAGCGACTGTGGACATACTACAGGGGATCACTAACATACCCTGAGTTCGGAAGGAGCCACTGGCGATCGCCGCCCCCACATTTTGCCAAGGATGACAGATTAATTGTCCCTTGTCCATTTCTCCGGCTTGTTCTCGCCAAAATTGACTTTGTTTTTGCCCGTCTCCAGGCATAGTAATCCGTTGTTCGGCTTGCCAAACTTGATACGTCGCTTTGGAGGCGACTAACTCAATGGTGTATTCTGCCGCTAATAGGTACTTAAGGGCGCGGACAGCATAGATGAGGCCAGAGGCCCCAGAGACCCCCAGGATTAAGGGTAAATTCATGATTTTAAGATGGGGGATGGGGGATATTCTAGACGCGGGGACGCGGAGATGGGAGAGGAGGATAGGGAGGTTAAAATCCTATTCTCTATTACCCATTACCCATTCCCTAGTTATAGTAATCGTCGTCTTCTTCGTCCTCATCATCAAAGGTATCAGGGCTATAGCTACCGCCACTAATGGCGACTAAGTCGATTTGTTGACGATAGTAGTCTACACTCTTGACTTGGACTTCGACGCGATCGCCTAAGCGATAGTGATTGCGATTTTTACGCCCAATCAGCATTTGTTGACGACTGCGATATTCATACCAGTCATCTTTTAGGGAGCTGACATGCACGAGTCCTTCAACTAGGACATCTTCAAGTTCGACAAAAAATCCGTAGGATTGAACCCCGGTAATCACTCCGTGGAAGATTTCTCCGGTGTGGGATTTCATGAACTCAGCTTTTTGTAGGCCATCCAAGTCGTCTATGGCTTCTTGGGCGATACGTTCGGCTTCGCTTAGATGGGCAACAATGGCGCTAAACTGGTCTTCTAAATCGGCTTGCGTATCTGGGGGCAGTACATTCCAGTTAATTTTGCCATGACAGCTACTGCTGGTTAAGTTGACTCCTTCTTTAGCACGAGCGTTACGGCGATCGCGACCTTGAGTCAAGACTTCATGCAGAACCCGATGAATTAACAGGTCAGAATATCGATGTAAGGGAGCTGTAAAGTGGGTATACCCTTCATCGGCCGCTAACCCAAAGTGAGGTTTGGGCGCAATACTATAAAAAGCGGGTTTGAGTGCCCCTAGCAGTAAATAGGTCAGCACTTTCTGGGCTGACGTGCCATCAAACTGCCCAGTAAAATTCTGATAATCTCTGGGTTTGACATCTTCTTCATCTTCGAGTGCCAACTCGATCCCTAGATTAGCCGCCAGTTTAATCAGTTCATGGATTTCTTCCACATGGGGGGCTTGATGAACCCGATAGAGGGCTGGGACTTGTAGCTCTCTGAGATGTTTAGCGACCAGTTGATTGGCTAAGATCATCAGTTCCGTCACCATTCCTCTAGCAGGTAAGGAGAAGGGAACCACCAAAGCACCTAGGGAACCTTCATCATCGTAGTGGTATTTCTGATCGGGTAAGTTCAGCTCAAAAGACCCTCGTGCTAGACGATGCTGGCGCAGTTGCTGGGTGAGGCTGTAGAGTTGTTTAACCGTTTCTCCCAGAACTGCTGGTAGGTCTTCAACGGGTTCTTCTGCCACCAGAAGAGCTTGGGTTTGTTGATAATTGAGATGATGATCTACGCTAATGACCGTGGGTTCAATCGTATATTCTTGAACTTGACCTTGACTATCGAGAATGATCAAAACCGAGAGACTACGCCGCTCTTGTCCTTGAATCAGGGCGCAGTGTTGAGTCACTTCTGGGGGTAACATGGGTAGCACTTTGTGCCCCAGATAAACGGAAACGCCCCGTTTGGCAGCCGCTTGATCGATCGCCGAATTGGGGGGAATCCAATCTGAGACATCGGCAATATGAATGCCTAAGCGCCAATTGCCTCCTTCCCACGGCTCTACGCTAATCGCATCATCAAAGGTATCGGTTTGATCGGCATATTCTCCTGGTTTGATGGTGAAGGTTAAGATCGAGCGTAGGTCTTGGCGATCATCTGGCCCGATTCCTTGGGGTTGTAAGTTAGCCGCCTCTTCGAGAACCGCAGGAGAAAAAATCTTGGGAAGGTCGTGTTTGCAGCGAACAATTTCGGTATCGGCTGCTTCTTCAGCGTTGAGTCCCAGCACTTGGGTGACTTCTCCGATGGGGGGATAAGGCCCGAGGGGATAGCGCTCAATGGAGACATGCACCAAATGTTCAATGGCCGATTCTAGGGTTCCATTGTTGGGTAAGCTCAGTTCAAAGAGTAAACGGTCATCGAGGGGAACCGCTTTATACTCCCCATCTTGCCATTTGATCCGAGCGAGAACCGAGGTAATGGCACGGTCGATGATCAGGAAAACTTCTCCTTCTGGCGATCGCCGTCTGGAACCTTCTTTGAGGACACGCACAAAGACGCGATCGCCATTCCAAGCGGTAGATAGATTGCTTTCTCGGATATAAATATCCTCAGCTTCTTCATCATCTTGAATGGCAAAGCAAAATCCCTTACTCGAACAGCGTAGTTTTCCTTCTACCAGTCCATTTTCTAGACCCCGGCGATACCGTCCTCGGTCTTTGATCAGTATCCCCATTTTCTCTAGAGCATCCAGAGCGATTTGTAGTTGACGTAGACTGATATCACTCGAAAGTCCCAGTTTTTTTTCTAGGACTTTAGGAGCAATCAGTTTATCATCAGTGAAATTGGAGAGCAAATTGGCGATCGTGAATTCCATGTAGCGATACGTCCTTAGTTGTCTGTGTCTTTACAGCCAGTTGGCTATCTGGATAGGGCGAGGCGGTTCATGGAGATTGAACCAGCCTAGCTCTCAAATCTGGATTAGATCGGGTCAATTTATGGGGACGATCTTAATCCAATCCTTGCCTTTAGGGTGGGGCTGTTTCTTAACAAGAGTCTGATCGATGCAGATTCTTATCCGTATGGAAACTATTCAGCCTTGAGCTAAGGGCAACCCAATCGCGAATCAGGTAGATATTCCTATGGTCTTTTGCTAAGGTTTATCCGCACTAACGGAAATGATGAGTTGCGGATAAGAGTCTCAACTCAGACCCAAAGATTATCAGAGCATGATCAAGCCTTCTTCTGAAGAATAAGCTTGCGTTAGGGTAAACCGGAAAGAGTAGACCCGTACATTTCCCTTAACTTGCTGCCACCTGTTAACGTTTGGTGAATTGCTGGTCAATTGATCCGAGGATAAAATCGACTCTTTTCAGTTTATCATTAATCGGGATCGAGTAGATCGATGATCGATGATTTAATGACGCTCACCGGTCACAATATAAGCCACGCGCTGGCCAATATTGGTTGAATGATCCGCCATACGCTCTAAATGACGAATGATTAAAACCAGCAATAAAATCGGTTCTATTTCTCCTTGAATATGGCGTTGATTGGCTAATTTTTGGTACAGATATTCATAGTCTGCATCGACTACATCATCTTTTATTTTGATCTCTAAGCCTCCCTGAGCATCAAGGTTGGATAAGGCAACTAAACTCATGGCTAACATGGATTGAGTGCGATCGTACATCAGTTGCACTTCGCCAATCATGGGATGGGGAGGATAAGCAAAGAGTTTAATTGCAATCTCTCCTAAGTCTTTGGCATAGTCCCCAATGCGCTCTAAATCTCTAACCAACTGCATCATGGAACTGAGTAATCTTAAATCTTGGGTGACGGGGGATTGAAGAGCAATGGTGGTCACACAATCGAGTTCAATTTGGCGATAGAGTTGATCGATACGCTTGTCTTGGGGTTTAATCTGATTGGCTGCTTCTAGGTCTTGTTCAAATAGGGCTTGACGAGCTAGGCAGCATGAATTTTCTACTAGAGCGCCCATCCGTAGTACATCCCGCTGCAAGCTCCGAAGCTGGCGTTGAAAATAGGTTCTCGTGATTTTTGAGGTTGATGTTGGGATATCCACCCGTATCCTCGACCAACTAAATACTGAATAATTGCCCTTGAATTCCATCAGTATAGCGACTAGCTCTGGCAATGGCTGAATTTAATTGAAGTTTAACCCAATGGCCACTTTGAGGGAATGGGGAATGGGGTGCAAGCTATCTCCCTATCTCCCTATCCCCTATAGCTCCGACAACGTGACCAATAACAGCGATCGCCGGTGAGGTAAATCCGCTTTCTTCTACTTCATGAATAACCGTTTCTAAGGTTGCCACTAGGGTTTCTTGTTCGGGACAAGTTCCCCAACGGATCAGACTAATCGGAGTTTGGGGAGATAATTGGGCCTCGAGCAGTTGGGGGATAATCTGGGATAAATTATGAATCCCCATATAGATGACAATCGTTTCTGAACCTTGGGCGATCGCCTGCCAATTCACTTTCGGTCGATATTTTCCAACGGATTCGTGCCCAGTTACAAACGTCACTGAAGAACTATAACCCCGATGGGTTAAAGGAATGCCTGCATAGGCTGGAGCGGCAATTCCGGAAGTAATACCGGGCACTACCTCTACTGGAATTCCTTCAGCGATCAGATCGGCCATTTCTTCCCCACCGCGCCCAAAGATAAAGGGATCTCCACCTTTGAGACGAACGACGATCGCCTGAGTTTGAGCCTCTTCAATTAAAATTTGGGTAATTTCATCCTGCTTGAGTGAATGTCTTCCGCGTCGTTTTCCCCCATGGATTTTTTTCGCCTTCGGGTTAATCATCTCTACAATGGGAGGACTGACCAAAGCATCATAAACTACCACATCGGCCATCTGAAGCAAGTCTTTTCCTTTGAGTGTCATTAATCCTGGATCGCCAGGGCCTGCACCAACAAGATAGACTTTACCGAGGGGAGAAGATGAAGAGGTCATAGAGGTTCAGTGGGGTTATGTAGACTTTAGATTAGGGTCGAAAGAGGGGAAGATACTGTTAAATCCAGTACCATTTGGGCTAAATGGGGATTTTGATTGAGGGGAGAGTGCAGGATATAGTCCAATTGAGGATCGGTGGCTTGTTTTGCGGCTAGGGTTTCGGCGATCGTATCAGTAATATAGCCAGGAAAGAGGAAATAGGGCAATACTCCAATCCGACGATACCCCAAATCCATTAATTGGCTGATTCTCCAGTCTAAGGATGGCATTACTGACCAATAGGCATCAAGAACTCCCAATTGATGGGCTAGGGTTTCGACGGGTTGATTGCCACCGGGTCGGCGACTACCATGGGCCATAACGATCCAAATATCGCGATCGGTGGTCTTGATTTCTCCTGCTAATCGGTTGTGCAGTTGGGGATGACTTCCTAAATAGGGACAGATTTCTAAAGTCATCTTTTCTCCCAAGAGGGTTTGCGCCTGCTGCACTTGAGCCGGAATGTCTTCCATGACATGCACTCCAGGAAGCAGAAATAGGGGAATGATTTGCAGATGATCGATATTTTCTGCCAAAAGGCGATCGCCAAACTGTTGAATTTGTTCAGCTAAGGTCAGTTCACCCAACTCTAGAGTTGCCGTTTCTACTCGAGTGGGGGCACTGTGTTGGCACTCTAAACAGGTACGAACCTCTTGCGCCAAGTCCAAAACACCCTGATGGGGACGAGGGTCTCGGCTGCCGTGAATGACTAATAATTTACCACAAGAATGAGTCAAGGTTGAATGGCCAATATAGGGGTTTGAAAACCAGTGTACAGCTTAGTCTAGAACGTGTCATAGTGGCTCTAAGTTTTTGAGAACAGATAGTTTTCTAAGTTTTCTAAAAATGGGAGTAGCATGGGTAGGGTGTAAACCTGGATGCGATCGCCATGTTGAAAACGAATACGATCATTTCTCTACTTTTAGTCTTTGTACCTATCTCCATTGCCGGCCACTTTCTGGGCTGGGGATCAACAACCATCTTTATTACTTCCGCTTTGGCCATTATTCCCTTAGCGGCTTGGATGGGAACGGCAACGGAAGAAATTGCTGTGGTGCTCGGGCCCAATTTGGGGGGGCTAATGAACGCTACTTTCGGTAATGCTACTGAATTGATTATTGGTCTAGTCGCCTTAAATGCTGGCTTAGTCGATGTGGTGAAAGCTAGTATCACCGGCTCCATTATCAGTAACTTGCTGCTGGTGATGGGGTTTGCCATGTTTTTAGGTGGCATTCGTTATAAAGAACAAAACTTTACCTCAGTGGTCGCCCGTCTGAATGCCTCAGCCATGAATTTGGCGGTGATTGCCATCTTGGTTCCCACCGCAGTCGATGTCACCTCTGATGGTATTGCGGAAGAAACCATGCAAACGTTATCGGGGGCAGTATCCATCGTTTTAATTGTGGTTTATTTACTCACATTGCTCTTTTCCATGAAAACCCATTCCTATCTCTATGATGTGGGATTGGCAGAAAATGAGGAGGAAGGCGAAGAAGAAACCCCTGAACAGCCCAATATCACCTTGTGGTCTCTGGTATTGCTGGCAGCAACTCTAGTGGTTGCCGTAGAATCAGAGCTATTGGTGGCTTCTTTGGAAGAAGCCACTTCTTATTTAGGCTTAACCGCTCTATTTACCGGGGTTATTCTAGTTCCCATCATTGGTAATGCGGCTGAACATGCCACCGCAGTTACCGTAGCGATGAAAAATAAAATGGAACTGTCGGTTTCTGTAGCGATGGGTTCGAGTTTGCAAATTGCCCTGTTTGTAGCGCCCGTGTTGGTCTTAGCCGGAGTATTCTTTCACCAACCCATGGATCTCGATTTCAATCCCTTCGAGTTAGTCGCCGTGGTTGTCGCTGTTTTGTTGGCTAACTCGGTTAGTTCCGATGGTCGTTCTGATTGGTTGGAAGGCTCTCTGTTACTAGCAACCTATGTGGTTTTAGGGTTAGCGTTCTTCTTCCATCCGGCGATCGAAGGATTAGGGTAATATCTAGTCGATCGAATCCATTAACTGCCTAGCTGGACTAGATCGGCTCTCTCCTTAAAAGATAAGGGGCTTGCTTGAAGAGACCAGTTGCTCTAAGCCCCTTGTTAAGGCCAGTAACAACCAAGCTACAGCAAAATAGAGAAGGGATTGTTTGAATACAATAGACATCTCCTAAAACCATTAAAACCTTTGAGCATAAGGTTTTTACCCCATCATCAACTCGGAAGCTCCCAATGCAACTTTAACGAATTTATAGGACTTTAAGCTATTTCACAATAGCCACTTTCAAAAAACATAGGATA